>JAWCKO010000085.1:0-5747 GCA_038851915.1 Bathyarchaeia archaeon | reverse complement strand
ACAATGCTCCATATCCAAGTGATGACAACGGTCATGGAACACATGTTGCTGGAACGGTTGCAGCTCTGTTTAATACTATTGGGGTCGTGGGAGTCGCTCCGAAGGCCTATATCTACGCTGTGAAGATGTTGGATAGCAGTGGTAGCGGAACCATAGCTTGGGCAGTTCAAGCTATCCAATGGTCGGTAGACAACGGAATGCAAATATTGTCTATGAGCTGGGGGGCTTCAGCAGACTATCAAGCGTTACGTGATGCTTGCAAAGCCGCTTACGATAAGGGGCTTCTACTTGTTGCTGCTGCCGGTAACTCTGGTAGTTCTTCGGGCACTGGTGATAACGTGCTATATCCAGCGAAGTACGATTCCGTGATCGCTGTAGCCGCAACAGATCAGAACAATAATAGGGCTTCATGGTCTAGCACTGGTTTAGCCGTTGAGCTTGCAGCACCCGGGGTAAATATATACTCCACGTATAAAAACAATGGTTATGCAACTCTTAGCGGTACTTCGATGGCTACACCCCATGTATCAGGCACTGCTGCACTTGTTTGGGCGAAGAATCCAACTCTAACTAACGTTGAGGTTAGAAAGATCCTTCAGAATACGGCCACAGACTTAGGTGCCTCAGGCAGAGACAGCCAGTATGGCTATGGATTGGTAAACGCCTCTGCAGCCGTATTGGCAACTCTAACTCCGAAGCCGATAACCGTTAATATAGTAAACCCCTCCGATGGCGCAACAGTGAAGGGCGTTGTGAAGATTCAAGCATCCGTTAAGAATACGACGGCAAGTACCGTTAAATACACTATTGATAGTGGCTCTTTCACAGAGATGACCTATAATTCATTAAACGGTTACTGGGAGGCAGACTGGGACACGAGCAAAGTGTCAGACGGGTTGCATACAATAACAGTCAAGGCTGAGGATACAGGTGGAAACAGCGACCAGAAGACGATAACTGTTACAGTCGCTAATGCTGTAAAGACCTTAACGGTATATGTCTCGACGGATAAAACGTCATACAAACGAGGGGAATGGGTCTACATAACCGTGAAGGTTACAGACAATTTTGGAAGCCTTGTAGGAGGGGCTACTGTTGTTGTGACGGTTTACTATCCTAGTGGGTTTTTGGCTGGCATAGGATCTGGCACGACAGACTCAAGCGGCGTTGTGAAGTTCAAGTATAAGGTATCATCGCGGGCTCCGAAAGGGACATATACAGTCGTTGCAAATGCGTCCAAAACAGGGTACGAAATTGGGACTGGGGAAACAACGTTCCAAGTAGTTTAAATGCATCCTCCCTCTTCTTTATTTCGGTGGATGTATTAGTGAGGTATTTTCAGTGGAGAAGGAAATTTTAGTGGAGGCTCAAACGGACAAAGGCAAATATTCGGCGGGGGAAGAAGTAAAAATGTCTATTACTGTGGCAAATAAAGGCCAGAGCCCGATCGAACTCATTTTCACATCTACTCAACGCTACGACTTCATGGTTTTAAAAGATGGCGGGGAAGTTTGGCGCTGGTCAAATGGTAAAGTATTCGCTATGATCCTAGAATCACTACCTCTGAAACCCGGTGAAAAACGAACCTATACGGAAACCTGGAGACCGGAAGATGTAGCACCCGGTGAGTATAAAGTAGTTGGAGTTGTCACGAGTCAACCGAAATACAGAGCCACCTGTAAATTTGTAATTTGGTAATCGAGACCTTTATCTTAAGGTGAAAGGAACATTTACATGTAAAAGCCTAACACACTTGAAAACAGAAAAATAGGTGGTTTATTCAGGTGAAATCACTACGGGGGCTCTAAACAAATACTTAAAGCTAGTTTATGAAGTCTGAAATCTTAGTCATTTCTCCTGTATACTCTAAGACTTTAATACACTCTTTAACGCTGAGTCTTTTAAATTCTAAGTTTAAAGCCTTAATCTTGTCACTGGCTTCTCTCGTCAAGGAAGGTGCTACCAACACCCCTCTAACCTCTGAACCACCCGCCCCTAACTCTTGAACGTAATTTGAAAGCTGCTCAACAGCGTCGACACCAGCTCTATTCTTCTTAAATTCAACGACGACAATTCTACCGTTTAAATCCACGCAAAGACAATCTATTAAACCACTTCTAACCCTCTTCTCTTCGGAGACTACTTTAAGCCCTTTTTCAACAATTTCAGGTTGTTTAATGAATGCTTTTTTCATTATTTCCTCGCTTGTATAAAGCTTAAACTGTGCATCATCCCTCAGATTAAGAGATGCTAAAAGTAATATTCTTCTGAATGTTACTCTGATTTTCTCTTCAGGTCTTCTTCTATAGGACTCTACGATTAAACTTCCATTTTTAGCGTACGCCCTATACATGCTTCCAGAAGGCTGCCAGTTTACAGGTTCTAAACTGAAAGGCCGGTGGATTATGAGAGCCCCATCGTTTTTTATCGTTACTACTCTATCTCCATAGTCGAGTTCAGAATGTCCCCTTCCAAAGTAGTCGATTCTACACTCTCCTACGATTATAAGGATCCTTCTATTGCTAACTCCCAATTTAACAGCTTCTAGAGCCTCTTCCGAAGTGGGGTTTTCTATGGTGATCTTGCTGGACAAGCCTATAATAGAGGTAATATACGTAACTTTTAAATACTCACTTTCAAGGTTAATATGAGCTTGAGGACTATGGGTGAGTGTAAAATTAAACCCTGAAACTGGTAAGTTAAATTGTAAGAACTCGAGTTTAAACGGACGTGATGTCATGTACGTTGGTCTTCTGCCTAAGACATATGAGCCTAAGAAGATTGAGGATGAAATTTTCAATTGGTGGGCCGAGAATAAGATCTATGAGAAGGTTAAGAGGCTTTCTGAGCATGGCGAGAAGTTTTACTTTCTCGATGGACCGCCATACGTGACAAGCTCTATCCACCTTGGAACTGCTTGGAATAAGATAATTAAGGATAGTATTCTCCGCTATAGGCGGAGGGGAGGGTTTCCGGTTAGAGATAGACCGGGGTTCGACATGCATGGTTTACCGATAGAGGTCATGGTTGAACGCTTACTAAACATAGGGGATAAGAGGGAGATAGAGAACCGTATAGGTATTGATCGCTTTGTTGAAGAATGCGAACGCTTTGCGATGAAAAACCTGAAGGTTCTTACAGAGCAGTTTAAAAACCTAGGGGTTTGGATGGATTGGGACAACCCATACATGACTATTGAAGACGACTACATTGAGGCTGTATGGCTTGTAGTTAAGAAGTCTGAAGAGCTTGGGCTTTTAGAGAACGTTTTAAGGGTTACCCATTGGTGTCCAAGATGTGAAACTGCTCTAGCTGCGGGATATGAAGTGTCTCAAGAGTATAGAGATGTGGAAGACCCTTCGATATACGTGAAGTTTCCGCTAGAAGGTAGGGAAAGGGAGTATCTGCTAATATGGACAACTACACCATGGACTCTTCCGGCTAACGTAGCTATTATGGCTCATCCAAATTACGTATATGTGCGTGTTAAAGTTGGTACGGACATTTATATTCTCGCTAGAGAGAGGGTTAAACAAGTTTTTGAAGAGGTTGGAGTTGAATTTGAAATTATTGAAGAATTTGAAGGTAAGAGGCTTGAAGGCTTGAAATATAAGCCTCCGCTAGCTGAAGAGATTCCCCTTCAAAAGGAGCTCGAAAATGCCCACATGGTAGTTTTATCCGAGGAATTTGTACGTTTAACTGAAGGTACAGGTCTGGTTCATTCAGCACCTGGACATGGCGAGGAAGACTTCGAAGTTGGCTTAAAATACAATCTACCAGTTTTCTCACCTGTAGATCAATCTGGTAGATTTACGTCTGAAGCGGGTAAGTATGTGGGAATGTACATCAAGGAGGCGGATAAGGTAATTCTAGAGGACCTCCGGAGGAAGGGGCTCCTCCTCCACAGTGGAAGGGTGGTACATAGATACCCGCACTGCTGGAGGTGTAAAACCCCCCTACTGCTTAGAGCTACTAAACAGTGGGTTATACGTATGAGTAAACTTAGGGAAACGCTTCTCAAGGAGAATGAGAAGGTTAAATGGGTTCCAGAGTGGGCTGGTAAAAGCAGGTTTGGAAATTGGCTTATAGAAATATCGGATTGGGTTATATCTAGGCAGAGGTATTGGGGGGTTCCACTACCAATATGGATATGTGAAAAATGCGGAAAGCGTAGAGTTATCGGGTCTAAGAAGGAGCTTCTAGAAGCCTGCAACCTCGAGGAGCTTAAACTACATAGACCATGGGTGGATGATCTGGTTTTGAAGTGTGAATGTGGTGGAGGTATGCGTAGAGTTTCAGACGTCATAGACGTTTGGATGGATTCTGGGTCTGCCTCTTGGGCTTCCCTAGGATATCCATCTGAGGATAGAGAGTTTAGAGAATGGTATCCAGTAGATTTCATAGTTGAAGGTCACGATCAAACTAGGGGATGGTTCTACTCTCTACTGGCATGCTCTACGTTAGTATTCGATTCAACACCTTACAAATGCGTTGCCATGCATGGATTTGTCCTCGATGAAACTGGTAGAGAAATGCATAAATCGTGGGGCAATTACATAGCTCCTGAAGAAGTCATAGAAAAATATGGTAGAGACGTGTTAAGATTCTACGAGCTTCAACACACTCTATGGGAAGACCTAAGGTTTTCATGGAAAGGTGTAGCTGAAGTCTTCTCTTTCATGAACATTCTCTGGAACGTTTACGTATTCGCATCCACATACATGAGTCTCGACAGGTTCAACCCGTCTAAGTGGGATCTTGAACAGGTTAAAGACTTCATGTCTCAAGAAGACTTATGGATTATATCAAAAACCCAACATCTTATAGAGAAGATTACGGAGGCTTTTGAAGACCACCACCTGCATAATGCCGTTAAAATGCTTAGAGACTTTATAGTTGAAGATGTCAGCAGATGGTATATTAGGCTTATAAGACGTAAGACGTGGGTGGAGGAGGAAGCACCTGAGAAACTCGCATCCTACAGTACATTATACAACGTTTTAAAGATATTTCTACTTTTATCAGCTCCTATAGTACCGTTTATATGTGAATCGATCTACCAGTACGTCTTCAGACCTGCAGAGCCGGATCAGCCTGAAAGCGTACATATGTGTAGGTGGCCTCAATTAGATAAGTCTTGGAGAAACTCTGAGCTTGAGGAAGCTATGGAGATCGCTAAAGATGTGGTTGAAGCGTCGGCTAAGATTAGACAGGAAGCCGGGTTAAAACTTAGGCAACCTTTAAAATGCGTATTCCTGAGAATCCCAGATGAATTGGCTAATAAACTCAAACCTCTGGTGGGCGTATTAAAAGAACAAATGAATGTTAAAGAGTTGATTTTTCTTAAAGCTGGTGAAGATGAAAACCTATGGATTAAAGTAGTAGAACCAAATATGAGCATGATAGGTAGAGAATTCAGATCTAAGGCTTCAGCCGTAGCAGAAGCCGTCAGAAGAATGTCCAAGGATCAAATTGATAGGTTGCTCAGCCTTCAGCGATGCACAGTTAAAGTTGGGGAAGAACTTTTAGAGGTCAAATCTGAACATGTTTCCGTTAAATCCAAGTTGGCTGAAGGCTTTGCTTACGCAGAACTGAAAAATGGAATGTTGTACTTAGACATTAGGATCGATAGGGCTCTCCAAGCGGGTGGACTGAGTAGAGACGTAGTTAGAAGGATTCAATACATGCGTAAAGAGATGGATCTCCCTGTGGATGCTTACATAGAGGTTTATGTTAAAGTTTCAAAC
>JAWCKO010000084.1:0-5831 GCA_038851915.1 Bathyarchaeia archaeon | reverse complement strand
TGAAGAAGTAGGTAAGCTTAGAATAAAAACGGATAAAATCGGAGTTGTAGTTAAAGCTGATACATTGGGTGCTCTTGAAGCGTTAATAACCGAGCTCAATAAGAGGGATATACCGGTTAGACTAGCGGATATAGGCGATATTTCAAAGCGTGATTTTACAGAAGCTAAGGTTACGGCTAGAGAAAAGCCGGAGTATGGTGTAATCCTCGGGTTTAACGTTAGAATCTTACCTGACGCCGCTGAAGAATCTGCCGGAGTTCCGGTTTTCATAGGGAACATAATCTATCGAGTGGTTGAAGACTATGTTGCATGGTTTAAGGCTGAACAAGAGGAGAAGATGAAGATGATAGTTAGTACTTTGATTTTCCCAGGTAAGCTGAAAATACTCCCTGGCTATGTATTTAGAAGGAGTAAACCAGCCGTTGTCGGCGTGGAAGTGTTAGCTGGTAGAGTAAAACCTAGAGAGGAGCTTATGAAAGAAGATGGGGAAAGTATTGGAGTCATACTTCAAGTTCAAGATAAGGGTAAATCTATCACTGAGGCTGTTAAAGGTATGAAGGTGGCAATATCCATAGATAAAGCGGTAATCAGTAGGAACGTGGATGAAGGTAATATCCTCTACGTAGATGTCCCTGAGCAACATTATAAGATGTTTAAACAGACATATGCCAATATTCTGTCCGTCGAAGAGCATACGGTTCTAGAGGAAATAGCGGAAATAAAAAGGCGGAGGAAAGCCTTGTGGGGCGTCTAAATCTGCCTTAAAAGTTCACGTAAATCCGTCGGTATTACCTTGATTTCTGGAGAAGAGAAACGTTTATAGTGGCGTAGATGTCATAAGAATGGGAGCATTATGGCTAAGTTTAAACTCATCGTTTCCAATCCTAAAACGGGGAAATCTAAAACATTTGAAGTTGAAGGTGCACAAGCTGTTCCACTTCTAGGACGTAGGATCGGTGAAGTTGTAGACGGCTCAACCATGGGCTTAGGAAAGGTTAAACTTCTTGTAACTGGTGGTAGTGATAAAGACGGAATACCTATGAGACCTGAAGTCAGAGGAGCTGTGAAAAAATACGTCTTAATCTCAGAGGGCCCAGGCTTTAAACCTGAGAAGGAAGGTGTTAGAATTAGAAGGCTTATTAGAGGGAACACGGTAACAGAGGATACTTTACAGGTGAACTTGAAGGTTGTTGAAGGAGACCCCGGTTTCTAGGTGGGAATGGTCATATGATTTTTAACCGAATATCGACGAGATAAATTCTCCTATTAAATGTGCTATCACTACGACTGTAACAACTATGATTAAGTGTTCAAGAACGGTTTTCCAAGCCTGTTCTTTCTGCTCTCTAGCCATGCTGTAGCTGAAGAATCCTATGAGAGTAGTACCCCAGATCACACTTATAATTATGGCTGTTGTTAGGTTAAACAGCATTACTGGTATGATGAATGTTAAAGCAAATACGAATTTGAATAGGAAGGTAGATACTGTTGACTCCCATATTTCCTTTGAACTGTGTCTCGCCTCCGACTCTTCAGACATATGTATTCCAAGAGCGTCGGAGAACGCATCAGCTATTGCTATGGTCAGTATTCCCCCTATGACCGCAAGTTTTGAATGGGTGCCGGAGTGTAAGCCAACGATCAAACCGAGAGTTGTAATTATCCCAGACGTTAAACCGAAGCTCATGCCAACTTTAAACGAGTGCTTTAATGTCTTCATTAGATATTGGCTTCATACTCCTCTGATAAAAGTTTTTAGCCTTTTTTCCTGTATAGAATCTACTGATGGTGGAATCGCTTGTTTAAGTTTGAAAGGGCGCAGATTATTTTTGAAATAGGAAAAGTTAAAGTCGGTGGGCAACCAGGAGAATTGCCTACAGTTTTGATTTGATTGGAAGCATTTTTTCACGAGGGGCATAGGAAAGTTCATGATAAGTCTTGGCTGACTGCATCAACCTTTAATGAGACAAGATCGGCTTTTGGTAGACTCTCTCTTATCCTACTATCCCAGAGTAGGGAGGCATTGGTTATGACTGCTACTGGGAGGCCTATCTGCTTTACGAGCGATATTCCTTTCCAATGTTAATATCCAGAGTTGGCTCACCATCTGGAACAAAAGTTAAATAATCTATTCTCTCCCCTTTGAGAGGATCTCCTTAACTTTGTTCTCAACCTCTATTAAGAGGTCCTCTGGTTTATAGGAGCATCGTCTTCTAACAAGCATATTTGTTGTCTTCCCCAGTTGACAGTAGACGCATGAGTATGTGCACGTCTTATATGGGACGTTATTTATTCCTAGACTTCTCCCCAAACGTCTAGATGGGACAGGACCGAATACTAGCGAAGCCATTTACTGTTTCCCTCAGCAACTATTATTTTTAGGAAATCCACGACGATGAAATATGGGCATCTAGCAAATCTTGGGTCTACAGCACATCTAAACTATCTGCTGATGCAGATACGCAAATATTCATTTCAACTATCCCCTCCTAAAAGATCATGGGCTTCGTTGTGCTCCAGTATTTGCTCAATTCTCTGGGCAATCTCCATAAAGGCTTTTGATGCTGGTGAATCCCTATTGTCAGCAGAAACCAAGATGAAGAACTACTCGATAGCTAAGCTGATCAGCCGGGTGCTCGGTACTAGTACCGATGGAAAACAGGAAAAGCCAGAATCTGGCTTATTTTCGCAAAAAATGGACCGGGCGGGATTTGAACCCGCGACCACCCGGGTGCGAGCCAGGTATTCATACCGGGCTGAACTACCGGCCCACAAAATTTAATTAAATAGGTGACTGATAAAATTTTATCCTTTATGGTAAGCCGAAACCTACATGTGTTTAGCTCTCTCTTAAATAGTGAAGATGGATGACTGGTGCTCATGTGTACTCGAATCAACGTTAAACAGCCTCTAATACTGAACCATTTGGGTTTAAAATAAATTCAGTATACTATTTGATTTAATGGTTTAACTTTAGAACGATATTGAGGTGTATTGACAAAACTTTAACGTTAGATCTAGGTAAGCCAGTTATAAATATGATGTTGACAAAGTTTATTCTTTTTTTCAATGTTGTGGGAAGTAAAATATTGAGGTTTTTAGAAAAACATAATAAATACCTTGGAATAATATCAGCACTGTGGGAAGATGGGTTCAGTTCAACAGGAGCAGTTGGGCAAGGAGGAGGTTGCGAAGAAAGCGTCAGGTGCGATGGCGAGAATAGTTCTCTACATAGTGCTTTATGTTATTGTTGCGGCAATTATTCAATGGATTTTCACGAGCTTTCTGCAACCGTTCATAGACTATATAGTATATGTGCAGATACTGCTTGCCGTAGCCTTTGGATACTTGATTGTAAGCGGTATTGCAACGTTCTTCTACTGGTCTATGAGAGCGAAGTATGATCATGCTACAGCGGCCGCGATTAGAAACGTTGTTAGGATTATAGGTATTGGGGCTCTAGTTGCAGCTATAGCTGGTGGTGTAGCTGGCGGCGTCGCAGGTGTCGCCTTGGGGGGCTTCATAGGCATGGTCATAGGTTTTGCCTGTCAACAGGTATTGGGGCAGGCTATTGCGGGGTTGTTTCTATTGATAGCAAGACCGTTTAAAATCGGCGATGAAGTCGGTTTAGCCGGGGAAGATGGTGTTGTAGACGATGTTGCAACATTATTTACAAGCGTTATAAAGACTGACGGTGTAAAAGTACTGATACCTAATAACGCCATTATAGGAGGCAAGATCTATCTAAAGCCGAAAAGTAAATGATTAACGCAGTATAAAACAATCAACAATTGAGATTCAGATTAATTCCCACTTAAAAACTTTTTTTAATTTGATAGAAGAAGAACAGCAGGTCCAGTGTATAGAGCTTTAACTTGTGCATAGAATTTTCACAGGTATATGGGGACATAAGGCTATTTTAGAAACATATTTATAGTTTCTAGATGTTTCTTTCTCCTCTGATGTAATTGTCGTCTAGAAGATACGGATTCATCATCGTATTTACGGTCGTAGTCCTCATGATATGGACTTGGACGTCTAGATTTGGGTTTAGCTTACCGTCATCAGAAACATATATGGTGTTTTTCAGAGAAGACGCCTGATTCTTTGCATGTCTAGGACTCATAGCTACCGCGTCTGCACTCTTCTCTCTCTTCTTAGAGTTTAAACTTTCAAAGTCGGTTGCCTTCATAGGGTGGGTTTTCTATTTTCCAGTGCTCTTCAATACTTTAATACCTATGTTCATCATATTCTTCTCGGTTATAGGTGTTTTCTACACACCCTGGCTGATGCTAGTGGAGCTAGATTTTGCCAATAAAATGATCAACGGTGTTATACGTCTCCCAGATGAAAATATGCGCTTAGCCGTAGACCTGCTGGGCTATATACTCACCACTATGGGTCTAATAGTTTACAGCTTGAGTCTGTATCAGCTATTATCGCATACTAGGAGGGGGCGGACATTACTAACCAAAGGATTATACACTATTACAAGACACCCGCAGTATTTTGGCATATTCCTGTGGACGCTTGGCTTTTCGATCTCAGGGTGGCGACTTATAAACTACTTAATGTGGCTCACATTATGCTATTCGTACCTGCTTCTAGCTGAATACGAGGAGGTTGAATTGGAGAAAGTCTTCGGCCACGAATACTTACACTACAGAAACAGAGTACCTTTTATAATACCATTTCTAAAGATGGAGTTATTTCCAAGGGTAGCTTCCAGAAGGAAGCTGAGGATTTTGGTCTACACGTCGATATACATACTACTCCTAGTAGCTTGCTACTATATTTTAGATCCTTTCATCGTAATGTATCGATGACCATCTCCAGCATGGCTTTTAAAAAAGAAGCCGATCAACGTTTAGATTTTCTCTGCTATACTATAGTGTTTACGAGGAGAAAACATTTAGTTAAGCAAGTAAGCCTTATATCGTTTCACTTCATGTTTATGCCTATGCCAAGGAACACTTTAGCTATATTATTCTCAGTTTTATGGAGCATTTTCTTAATCTTAGCTTTAACTTGGGGTACTGAGCACGTTTGGCCTGATTATGTTCACGTGGACTACGGCTACCCGCTAGTTTGGGGAGTACATGTACTGAATACTCTCCACGGGCCTGTAGACATATGGAGGATAAACATTACAGCCCTCTATATAGATTTGACAGTATGGCTCAGCATGATGATTGTCTGCCTATTTCTAATTCTTCACGCTAAAACACGAAAGCAAAACTTTCAAAAAGGCTAAATCCAAACCATCTTTCCTAGGAGTAGTAATCGTTAAAGCTTGGCTTTATGAATAGTCTTTAAGGGGGATGTTTTTAAAAGCTAAGAACGTACTAGTTTTAATACTGGTGATTGTTATAGGCTGTATTGCTGGCTATGTAGGCTTGGTTAAGCTTCAAACTAGGGTGGAGAAGCCTTTCTCGGTTTGGTCTGCTAAGCCCCTTGAGAGAATATACAAGGATACTGTTCCAGACAAATCGTCTATGGGTAGGCGTATGGAGATTAGCTGTGCGAGAAACGAATATGAAGGCTGTATGTTCGGTGTTTATGCGAATACAGATGTTCATAATCTTAGGCTTGAAGCGTCAGATTTAACCTGTGGAAACTACAGGATATCGAAGCAGAATATTCAACTACACTTTGTAGGATCTATCCCAGTTTCAAAGAACACTCCCAATACGCCGGCTGAAGAACTTGAGAGAACAGCTCCCTTCTACGCACCGGATCCACTGCTCGACGTAGAAACTGTAAACGTCAAAAGCAGAGAAACACAGCCATGCTATTTTCTAGTGTATGTGCCTAGGGAAGTTGAGCCTGGA
>JAWCKO010000083.1:0-5831 GCA_038851915.1 Bathyarchaeia archaeon | reverse complement strand
CCGCTAAAAGGCTTAAGAAGACGACTCTAGGCCTTATAGGAGGCTACAGTATGGGCGCTGTCACAGGAGCAGTAGATATGGCGCAGGTACTGTCAAAGTTCGGCGTTAAAATCGAACACGTAGATCAGTACGAGCTCGTCAACCAGGCTAAGGCTGTTCCAGAGGACGACGTAGAGAAAACCTATAGAGAATTGAAGGTGAAATATGGAAGGTTACCTGAACTTGACGAGGTTATGGAGAGGTCTATTAGGCTATATATTGCGTTGAAGAAGCTTGTTTCAGAGAAGGGATATGACGTTGTAGCGGTTAAATGTTTCCCAGAGCTTGGAGACAATTATGCTACAGCCTGTTTAGCGCAGAGTCTTCTACCAGACGAAGGTATCGTTACTTCATGTATAGGAGACGTTAACACAGCTTTATCCGCGTACATACTTTACCTGTTAAGCGGAAAACCCACGTTCAACCCAGATGTTCAGCAGATTAGGAAGTGGGAGAATGTCGTTAAACTAGCCTCCGATGGAGCAGCACCCATATCTCTAGCCGAAGACATGGGAAGAGTGGTATTGAAACGTAGAGGGTTGCCGACTGAGGGGGCTGCCGACGGTATTTGCGTTGGATTCATATGTAAACCTGGACCTGTAACTATGCTTCGACTGTGTAGGGTCAAGGGAGAGTATTGTATGCATATAGCTACTGGAGAAGCGTTTATCCCAAGGGATGTGGATGTGGCTCTTGAGGAGTGCGGTTTCCCACATTGGCCTCATGCATTTATAAAATTAACCGGAGATACGGAGAAATTTATTCAAAACCAGAGGAGTGAGTATATATCGATGTGTTACGGTGACTACGAGAGAGAGCTGATGGATCTATGCTATATTTTGGATATGAAGCCGCTACTGGACAGGTAGATCCCAGGTATCCAGGTATCTTAATATCCCTATTTTATTTTTCACGGTTCTACTTTCCACGCATTTAGAGACGGCTGAAAGGTTAAAAAGCACTTATGGTTTCATAGGTTTTGGACCTGTATGAGTGTTAGAATCGGAATTGTCGGTTGCGGCGGTATAAGCTGGGAGCATGTTAGAAGATTAAGCCTTCTAAGGGTGGGGGAGGCTAAAATAGTAGCATTGTGCGACGTCGTTAAAAGCAATGCTGAAAATTTAAGGAGATACGTAAATCTTTTCGGGAATATAGCTCCTGAACCGTTGGATCAAAATGCCGTCTTCGAAGACTACGACGAAATGCTGGATAAGGTTGAATTGGACGCTGTCATCGTATGCACTCCTCACAATTTACACTATGAACATGCTATGAAAGCCTTTAAACGGGGTCTACATGTGCTTGTGGAAAAGCCTATGGCTGTATCGGTTAGGGAAGCCGAGGAAATGGTTAATGAAGCCTCTAAGCGTAAACTCGTCTTAACAGTGGGGTATCAACGGCACTGTCAACTAGAGTATGCATATGCTAGACGTAAAATTCTAAGCGGCGAATTGGGCGAGCCGCATATGATAGTTGGCTGGCTTGTTCAAAACCTTGTAGTTGCTGGAAGATTCTATTTAGATCCTAAAGTTTCAGGAGGAGGGCAGATTAAAGCCTCTGGAACGCATCTGATAGATGCTATACTCTGGATAACAGACACGGAGCCTTTAAAGGTTAAAGCTTTTATGGATAGGGCTGAAGCCCCTGTAGAGCTCTATGCGGTTTTAGCCGTAGAATTGTCTAACGGTGCTTTAGCGTCGATATCGATATCTGGGGGACATCCGAGACCTCATACCGATGTAACGGATGAGGTTAGAGTTTGGTGCTCTAGAGGAGCTGTTCATATTGTAGGTGGAGCTGTTTATGTTGAAGATTCTGAGTCGAATATTACGAGGATTGATCGGAACATGCTTCCAAGAGTTAGTCCAAACCCAGACGTAAACTTTGTGAGGGCAATACTGGGGAGGGAGGAAAATCTAATACCCGGTATCTGCGGGCTTAGAGCTGCAAAGCTTGAAGAAATGGCGTATGTAGATGTAGGACAGCCAATACCGAGTAGGCTTAGAAGGGTTTAACTTCTACTCACTCCCATGGAAGTCTACATTGGATTAAACCTGCTACTCCACCATGCCATTCAGCATCTGCGATTGTGAAGTGTGCTTTTACAGGATCATTATAGCGTAGTATTTTTACCATTACATGGTTCCACCTTCTTTGAAGAAGGGCAGTAGTATAGTTTGAGCCATCGCCACCGTAATTTGGCCTCAGTGGAACCCTATGACGGGTTTCATGTATTTTCTCACCGTTTAACCAGAGGCGCATCCCACTGTTGTTCGGTACGCCTAAGATGACGTTCCGCTCCTCCGGAGAGTATATGTAGTGTCTTAAGTAGATGACCCCGGGCTTACCATCGAAGAACTGCTCTATTTCCAATGCGTTTTCAGGCCAAGATACAGCTCTCCATTTTTCACCAGCTTCCATGAGTGCAACATCCTTCTCAGGTGGGAAGGCAAAATCTAGAGAAGCTGGTTCTCTAAAGACATCTGAAACCAGCCAACGGAAGCCTCCGACGAAGTTTAACGGGATCCATAGGAGGCTGGGCCTACCATCTATTGAAACCTCTACCATCCCCCTATTGACTGTACTTATATAATATACTTGTGCTTCTATTGAAAAATCAAATTCAATATTCTCTCTTGGCTTTAAATTGAAGTAGTAAGTCGAGCAGGGGTTTAAACTCCAACCTTCTGGGACGTGTACGGTAAGTCTTCCAGAAATATGCGCTGGCCTAGCGTTTTCTAAGGCGACTTTAAACCGGTTTGGAGCGTTCGGGAGTACGGCTGGACCATCCGCATATACTACTGAAGCTTTCACCGTGATCAGATCGAAGTCCATCCGGTTGGGTGGAATACTCCAAAGCTCACCCATATCTTTTAGAGAATCTAGTATAGCGTCTTCAGCCCTAGAGAAGTCGTCTTCATCGCACAGTCTTACAGGTGAATTTAAAGACTTTAGAACCCGTTCACCTATTGCACATACCTCCTCCGTAAGCTCTTGCAGATCCTTAGGCACGTGAATATTCACTATTCCACGGCTTACAAGAACTCGATCACCTAAAGGCTTAACCCATTCCTCTGGAAGTCCGCTCCTACCGTTGATTATACCCCATACTGCCCCCACCGTTGCACCAGTACAATCGGTATCCCATCCGCAGTTTACGGCTTTACACATAGCATCTCCAAAATCCTCCCCGTATAATAGCCCAATGGTTTGAAAGCCTAAGTTTATCGGAGAATACTGAGCTATCGGGCTGTAAGCTACTTCCTTAACCTTTTCACGCGCCTTCCCCCAGTCCAACCCTTTAAGGTAAGAGTTTAAAGCCGTACGTATGGCCTTTGCCGTCATACTTTCCTCCGGGATTGCTGAAAGACCTATCTCCACCAGCTTAACCCTATCACTTATCAGGAAGGCTGAAGACTCTACGACAGCGTTGAAAACTTCACCGTAAACTGATTCTCCTCCGGCGTGGTCACATACAGCATCTTGGTAAGCATACCATGCAGCTATGCGGGGAGAGCCGGGTGATATGCAAGCCCATACTTCCGAACGTATGGGGCTACCCATACAGTCTTTAAACCAGTTGTTGTACCATCCTGAAATTGGTGGATGCAAACCCTTCCTCAAATTAGTCTTATGTAATCCGTATTCATCGTAGTTGTATAGGATGCAGTCGAGCCAGTATTCGGCTAAATCTCGCGCAGTAATATAGATACCTCGGTCTTTAATGGCTTGAAGCCAGACAAGTTGAATCTCAAGGTCGTCGTTTGGAATACCGCCTTCCACGAGCTTGGGATACCACCAGACGTTGAACATTTCTTCTTGACCGAATATTCGCTCTAAGGGTCCGCCTAATGTTCCTCCGGCGTTTTTACCCATCCAACAGCCGTAGACTTTATCGTAGTACGTTTCCCTAGAAAGCTTAACCTCAGACATTAAATGAACTTACGGTCAAGGCTCAATATATATTTATACAATAGCTTCATTAACTTAGGAGTTTTAGAGATGAATACGCGGGAAAGGTTTCTGGCTACTGTAAGCTTTCGAAAGGCCGATAGATATCCATACTGGGAGCTTGGAATATGGGGTCAGACATACGATAGGTGGCTTTGCGAGGGCTTAAGTGAAGAAGAGCTTAAGGGGGATTGGTTCAGAGGGGAGCCTAAATTCGCCAGACTTGATAGGAGAGACTTCATCCCTTTAAACCTAGGACCGATTCCAGGCTTTGAAGAGAAGATTATTAGTGAAGATGATAGATACGTTGTCTACAGGGATGAGTGGGGACGTATTAGAAGAGCTTTGAAAGAAGGTGAGGCTCACGGCACTAGAGCATCGATGGATACCTACATAGAATTCTTCGTGAAAGACCGTGAAAGCTTCCAAGAATTTAAGAAGTACTTCGACCCTTACGATCCAAAGAGATATCCTAAGAACTGGGAGGAGTTGAAGAGAAGGTGGAAGGATAGAGATTATCCGTTATATTTAACGGAGAACTGCGGCTTTGGAGGTTTATACTGGAATTTGAGAAACATGATGGGTACTGTAAGGTTGTCTACAGCCTTCTACAAGAAGCCAGATCTAATACATGAAATCCTAGATTTTATCGTTGAATTCTTCATAAAAGCAACAGCGAAGGCTTTGAGAGAAATCGGTGTGGATGCCTTCATCTTCAACGAAGACTTCGCCTGTAAAAGCGGACCACTGATATCGCCTAAGATTTTTCGAGAGTTCTTCCTCCCACGCTATGAAGAAATCATTAAGTGTTTACGATGGCATGGAGTGAAAGTTGTAGAATTGGATAGTGATGGAAATACCGAGCCTTTAATACCTTTAATTATCGAAGCAGGTGTGAATGCTCACTGGCCTTTGGAAGCAGCATCTAATATGAATCCTGTAGAAATTCAAAGGAAATATTGTGAGAAATTAGCTCTATATGGTGGGATAGATAAGAGGGCTCTTTCATGTGGGAGGGAAGCTATTGAGAAAGAGGTGTACTGTAAAATCGCACCTATGATCGAATTTGGAGGGTACATTCCAACGGTCGACCATACGATACCTCCAGATGTTCCACTTGAAAATTTCCTATACTATTTAGAGCTGAAAAGGAGGATTGTCGAAAAGTAGTGTTATAAAATTCGTTCTTAGAACTACTCTGCCTTCAGATGGATCTGTAACTATGCTCCCTGCAGTTCAGCAAAACATTCATAAGAATGGGTGTTTTTTATGTGTCAGAATAGATTTTTTTGTTCCGACTTACATCCTTAAAAGTCAGGTAAGGGAAGCCTTGGAGTTGTATGCGAGGACATAGAGACATAATAGACAATATACTCTACGCAATCTCATCCGGTTTAGACTTCAGACTGCTGACTTTAGATAGGGAACTTAAGGAGTTTATCCGAGGAAAAGGATTGAAAGACATAGTTTTACTACTGGAAGAGGTTCTCTAAGATGTTTTAGAGTCTTCTACCTATTGCGAAAACCATAAAGCTGGATATGGAGCCATTGGAAGATTCTAGGTTAGAAGTACTTGCAACAGTTAGATCCCCATGAATACAGTTACTCTTTAGTGACAGATTTATTTTATCATATTCTTCGAAGTTTAAATTAAAACAAGTATTTTTGAAGTAAAATTTTAAAATTTCAAAAAATCAAGCTTGAAATTCAATAATAGCCCCATTTAAAGGACTATTTGACTATTTAATCCTACTCTACAAGTATAGAGCATCAGTAAATTCTTTAGTATTTCTCTCAAGTCAAAGAAAGAGAGGAAGAAAGATGGTTAATGCAAAGTGCCC
>JAWCKO010000082.1:0-5940 GCA_038851915.1 Bathyarchaeia archaeon | reverse complement strand
TAGAGCTTGAAAAAGGAAAGATTATAGAGAGGATTCGCAATACGTTGCCAATACTTGTACCATTATTCATAAGAAGCTTCCAGAGAAGCATGGAGCTTGCTGAAGCCATGGAGTCTAGAGCCTACGGAGCGATAAAGAAGAGGACAAGCCTATACGAGTTGAAAATGTCTAGGAACGACTACGCTCTAATAGTCTTCTCGATGATATTCATGTCGATAGTCGTTATGATTAAAAGTTTCTAAATATTGGCTTGAAATTGTTATTAAGTCTTTTTAAGAGACCATAAAGTACTTAAAAGTACAGTAAAGAATTTAAATGAGTTTCAAGTAATTCTTTACGGTCTTTCTAGAGGTGATGCATACATGAATGGAAAAAGTAAAGCCATATCCACATCCATAGCTCTAATAGCTATAGTAGTCATTGCTATAATAGCTGGCGCAGCAGGCTACTACGCCGGACAGACAGCTACTTCAGAGGCTTATCAAAGAGGTTATAATGAGGGGCGACAAGCCGGGTTAGCTGAAGGACGACAGCAAGCCCTTCAAGAAGTTTCTCCAGTCCTGCCGATGGAGATCAAAATAGGTTGTATAATGTCTTTAACAGGTCTTCTCGGCCCTATGGGTGCTAATATAGTTAAAGGTGTTCAACTAGCCGTGGATGAGGTTAATTCGAAAGGTGGAATAGCCGGTAGAAGAATAGTTCTCATAGTTGAAGACGACGGTACTGATCCAACTAGAGGTTTAGAAGCTTTGAGAAAACTCGTTGAAGTAGATGGGTGCCAAATCGTTATAGGACCCATGGCTAGCGGTGTTTTAAGAGCCATGGGTAGTTATGCCAATGAGCATGAAGTTGTTTTAATATCTCCGACTGCTACAGCACCTTACATAACCACGGAGTTTCCAGACGATTATATCTTCAGAACCGTTGGAAGCGATACATTGCAGGGTAAGGCATTAGGAGAGCTTTTAGTAAAGAGGGGGGCCTCCAGAGTAGTAGTATTGGTTATGAATAATCCATATGGTGTCGGTGTAATGGAGGAGGCGGGAAAGGTACTGGGAACGAGAGTAATCAAGACAATAACATATGATCCTGCCAAGTTAGATTTCACAACAGAGCTACAGACGGTTAAGGATTTGAAGCCAGATGGTGTTCTATATGTCGGCTATTATGAGGATGGAAAAATCATGTTTAGACAGGCGTTGGAAATGGGTTTAGATAACATACTTTGGGTTTGCGCTGAGGGAATTTACGGTGATCCAATGTTTGAAGACCCGGCGGCAGCAGAGTTCATGAGCAGGGCATGCATAGGCACTAGGCCGTCGGCTCCAGTGGGACTTGAAAGTTATGATATTTTTAAGAGCAAATTCAAAGCGAGATTTGGAGAAGACCCCTCTATGTACGCTGATACGGCATACGATGCCACTATGATGGCTATATTAGCCATAGCGAAAGCCGGAGAATATGACGGCGCTAAAATACGTGAAGCTCTTAAAGACGTAAGTCAAACGTTTATGGGGGCAACTGGCTATAAGCTTTTCGATGAGAATGGCGACCAGCTATACCAAGTATATGAGATATGGGACGTGGTTAGAAAAGACGGAGAATACAAGTTTGAAGCTATAGGCTACTGGCCTTAACATTTTCCCTTTTTATTTTTGGTGGTAATGATGATAAATTGGCTTCAGGTTTTAATGAACTCCATTATATGGGGTTGTATGTATATGCTGGCTACGGTAGGCCTGTCTCTATCATATGGTTTATCTCGTTTTCCGAATTTTGCGCACGCTGAATACATTACTTTTGGAGCATATATGGCCTTTCTATTTCTAGTCACATTTAATCTAGACATTTATTTGGCTATAGGCTTAGCCGTAGCCTTATCAGCCTTTATGGGCGGTTCAAGCTACCTCCTCCTATTTAAACCTCTAAGATCTAGGAGAGCCTCCCTAGTCCATCTCATGGTATCATCGATAGGATTAGGATTTCTAATAAGACATTTCCTTATGCAGACTTTTGGAGGTGGAATACAATCTTTTAGAATAATATGGCCTACCCTAAGCATAGGCCCTATCATAACTACACCATTACTTTTAGCTATTTTAATAGTTGCAGTGGTTATAGCATTTTCACTTCATATATTGCTTATAAAAACTAAGCTGGGTAAAGCTATTAGAGCTGCAGCTGACAATCCCGAGCTTGCAGTAGCATCTGGAATCGATCTGGATAAAGTCAGCTTATTCACTTGGTCTCTAGGTGCAGCACTAGCAGGCTTTTCAGGAATATTCTTAGCGATGAGAAGCAGCCTCGTCCCACTACTAGGCTGGAAGGTTCTTCTTCAAACATTCGCTATAACACTTCTAGGGGGTATAGGGAGCTTCTACGGTGTTTTAATAGCATCGTTCATTTTAGGACTCTCAGAAAACGTTGGAGTTGTAATTTTAACTTGGCTTGGGCTTTCAGCAGACTATAGATCAGCTGTAGCCTTCATAATACTTGTTGCTACACTTATTCTAAAGCCTGAGGGGCTTATGGCGGTTGCAAAAAGGAGGGCATAACATGGCCGATCCACTCATGTATTTATTGGATGCGGTCGCATATGCAGGCATATTTGGAACTCTATCTATAAGCCTAAACCTTGAATACGGCTACACGAATTTAGCCAACTTTGGAAAGGTAGCCTTCTTCATGATAGGTGCTTATGTAACCGCTATCATGAGCAGTCTAAAATATCCGTTTATAATTAGCAGCATATTAGCCATATTAATTACCAGCGTGATAGGTGTTCTAACGTCTCTCCCTGCTTTAAGGCTTAAGGAGGACTTCCTAGCCATAACAATGATAACATTAGGTGAAGTTATGAAGCTTATCATTAAGAATGAAGAATGGCTTGCTGGAGGTGTTTGGGGTATTTCCGGAATACCGCCACCTATAACAATTCTAGGTTTAACATTTAGAGAAAGGCTTATCATTCAGATAGTTTTAATATACGGCATTCTCATGATATGTTATTTCATATGTGAGCTCATTGTTAAGTCACCATATGGCAGGGTGCTGAAAACCATAAGAGAGGATGAACTTATAGCATCCACATATGGGAAGAACGTCTTTAAGTATAAGGTACAGATTTTCGCAGTGGGTTCAGCCATGTCGGGACTTGCGGGAGGCCTATTTGCTCAATATATTGGCACTGTAAGCCCGTATATGTTTGAACCAACGGTGACATTCACAATATGGATGATGGTGATATTAGGAGGCCCAGCTAACAATTTAGGTGCTATTTTAGGTGCTTTCATGGTTGAGGGGTTTCAAAGGTCTTCAAGATTACTTAAAGACTATTTGAATCTTCCCTTAGACCCAGTGAATCTGCAAGTTATGCTTACAGCTATTTTAGTGATAACAGTTGTATTTTATAGGCCGCAAGGATTATTAAAGGAGAAGATTAGACCCCATGAGAAGACACTACGTAAGATTATGGCGTCCAGGTTTATGGAAGTGAAATCATGGATGAGCCGATCTTAACTACTGACAACTTAATTAAACAATTTGGAGGTTTAATTGCAGTTAATGGTGTTAACTTAAACATTGAAAGGGGAGCCGTAGTGGGTCTCATAGGTCCTAATGGTAGTGGAAAGACAACGCTCTTCAACGTTTTAACTGGCGTATATAAGCCGGATTCAGGTAAAGTATTTTTTAATGGTGAGCGTATAGACGGTTTACAACCTCATCAGATATATCATAAGGGGCTTGTAAGGACTTTCCAAATACCTAGAATACTTCAAAGAATGACAGTTCTAGACAATTTAATCATGAGCATTAAAAACCCCGGAGAGGGTTTTCTACAAGCATTATTTAAACGTAAACATTGGCTGAAGTTTGAAAACGATGTTAGGGATAAGGCTTTAGAAATCTTGAAGTTTCTCGGGTTGGAAAAACACTGCTATGTACCTGCTATTGAGCTTTCTGGAGGTCAGATGAAGCTTCTTGAAATAGCAAGAGCACTTATATCAGAGCCTAGTATGATACTTCTGGATGAGCCTACTCCAGGTGTTAATCCTGTGCTTGCTAACTATATTTACGTAAAACTTAGAGAGATTAGAAAAAATATGGGTGTCACACTTTTCATAGTAGAGCATAGGATAGAGCTTCTCATGGAACATGTTGACAAAGTCCATGTGATGCATCAAGGAAAAATTATAGCTGAAGGTGAACCCACTGACGTTATAAACAATGAGGACGTGATTAAGGTTTACCTGGGGTCTGTATGAGGATTTTAGAAATTTCAAATTTAACAGCAGGATACTGGAAACTACCAGTTATAGAAGACATTTACATAGATTTAGATAATGGATCGATTGTAGCTTTACTTGGACCGAATGGAAGCGGAAAATCTACAGTTCTAAAGAGTATAATGGGTTTTACAAAGATCTTTAAAGGAAGCATAATTTACAATGGAGTTGACATAACAGGAGCCTCAACCACAAAACTGGCGAGAATGGGTATAGGTTATGTACCTCAAATTAACAACGTTTTTAGAAGTTTAACCGTTAAAGAGAATCTTGAGATTGGCGCCTACGCTCGGAAAAATGATTTAAACATCGATGAAATTTTAGAGGTTTTCCCTGAGTTCAAAGCCCTACTGAGTAATAAGGCAGATAGCTTAAGTGGAGGAGAAAGACAACTTCTAGCTATTGCCAGAGCTCTTATAAGCAATCCTAGACTTCTACTATTAGACGAGCCTACTGCTAGCCTCTCCCCTAAAAATGCTGTAATGGTTTTATCGAAAATACGTGAGATAAAGAATAGGGGAATACCCGTTTTAATAGCTGAACAGAATGTTCTAAAGACTTTAGAAATATCTGATAAAGCCTATGTGCTTGTTTCTGGAAGATGCATAGCATCTGGACCTTCAGAAGAAATACTCAAAAATGAGGATTTAGGTAGACTCTACCTTGGCTTAGACGTTAAAAAAAACAGTAAGAGAGACATTATAAACCTATAAGATTAAGCCATAATAATATAGCATGATGAGGATAATCGTTGACGAGAGGGAGAGGGATTCAGGGGTCCCATCAATATTGAAGGATAAAGGCGTTAGAATAGTATATGAGCTTTTAGAAGTTGGCGACTATGTACTTTCAAGCAGAGTCGCTTTTGAACGGAAAACTCTACAAGACTTTATAGCATCTATATTCGATGGGCGGCTTTTCAAACAGATTAAATCGCTTAAAGACCACTATGAAAAGCCAGTTTTACTACTGGAGGGGGATGTCGCGAGAATAGGCGAGTTTACAACGAAGACTAAAGCCGTATTGGGGGCTATGTCAGCTATATCCCTAGGATTTGAAGTACCAGTCCTATACGCGTATGATAGAGTGCAAAGTGCTGAATACATACATATCGTGGCTTTAAGACTTCATAGGAGAGGCGAGTCTAAACAGCCGATAACCGTTCCGAAGACCAGTAAGAAGGTCGATGAAAGAGTTAAAGTTTTAACTTCGATACCCGGCATTGGACCTACGCTAGCTGAGAGAACACTAGAGAAGTTTGGAAGTCTCAGAAGAGTTTTCAATGCTTCGATAACGGAGCTTATGAAGGTTAAAGGATTAAATCAGACTAAAGCCGAAGCAATATATCGACTTGTAAACAGTAGCTATACACGAACCATTGAGGAGGGGAGACAAACCAGACTGGATTCTAATGCGGGAGAAGAGCCGTAATAGTGAATCTTAAAATTAATAAATCTCTCTGGTACTCTGAAGTTGTTAGAGGCTGAGCGGCTGTGGTCTAGTCTGGTTAGGATTGAGGCCCCCCAAGCCTCAGATCGCGGGTTCGAATCCCGCCAGCCGCACTAAATACTAAGACCTAGCAGAAGCAAAGTCCTACAGCATGTAGGCTTAACTCGCGATTCCATTTATCTTATCTAAATATCGACGATCATTC
>JAWCKO010000081.1:0-6015 GCA_038851915.1 Bathyarchaeia archaeon | reverse complement strand
TAGTATGTGAAAAACCTATGGCTACAAGTCTTTCCGAAGCCGATGCTATGATAAATGTAGCTAGGGAATCCAACAGAATATTAACGATTTTCCAAAACATGAGGTATGCACCAGACTTTCTAAAGGTTAGAGAAATAGTTAGTTCAGGAATATTAGGTCGCATAGTTCTCGTAAAAATCCTCTGGCATTTCTTCGGTAGACGCTGGGATTGGCAGACTTTAAAGAAATTTGGGGGAGGAGAGCTTAACAATAATGCTTCACATGCCATAGATCAAGCTCTCCAACTTATTGGAGATAGGGAACCCGAGCTCCTATTCTGCGACCTTCAGAGGACTTTAACCCTAGGTGATGCTGAAGATCACGTGAAAATAGTCTTAGGAGTTAGCCGGTCACCTACAATCGCTGACGTAGAGGTTACCCGTGCATGTGCCTATCCTCAGAATACATGGCTAATAATGGGGACTCAAGGAGGACTTACAGGAACGTCAACGTCATTAAAATGGAAGTATTTTAACCCTGCAGATCTTCCTCCGAGGAAGGTTGAAACCGAGCCGACACCAGACAGAAGCTACAACTGGGAAGAAATACCTTGGAAGGAGGAAATGTGGAATTTAAGTAGAGACCAGAAAAGAGGTGAAATACTCTTCTATGAAGACTTGTATAAAACATTGCGTGAAGGCGCACCCTTAAGCATTACTCCACAGAGTGTTCGAAGGGTGATGTGGGTAATAGAAAAATGCCGTGAATACTGTGAAAAACGTTTAACATAGGTACGTCTCCTATCCGATAATCCTAACTTTATACGGTTTTTCATAGTAAAAATGAGCGTTCCTAGATTGCTTTTGTAAGCGTTATATAGAATTGTCTCCTCCAACTGGTTATAGGCTGTGTCTAGCATACCCATGTAAATCATGGTGGTCTAATCAGATAAAGCATTAGAATCTTTAAGTAGGCTAGAAGTTAAAACTACCTCCTCAATTTCTTAAGAAATGTGACCTCTTCGATTGAATAACTTCATGGAATTTAAATGGTTTTCTTTAGATACCCCTGTTAGAAAACTACCATTTCTCTAAGCGTTCACTTTCCCTTGTAGCTCCTTTATCGTCGTCTGTAAACTTCCATATACCCAACCTCTCAGCAACTTTAGTCGGTAATATTACCTCCGGTTCGTCCGCTTCAAATCCAGAATTAGCTAAAGCCGCTGTTACAACTTCTCCTGTAGCAGACTGAAGTTTAACTTTTACTCCGACAACCATAGGGCTAACCTCTAATTGGCTGGCTTAAACTTGCCAACTCTCTTTGGTCTGCTTACACGCCTAAACTTCCCCGTCCTTCTAACCATATATCTACCTAAATACTGGTAGGCGAAGTGTTTTATAAAAACGTCTGCCGGAAAACGTATTTATAACGGTCATTAAAATGAAGTTTAAAGAAAACAAATTCGGCGTTTAACGTCTACAGAACCACTTAAGCGTAACAATCTACATAGCTCCATATGTTGAGCTGCAATCCTATAATTTGTTTAAGATAGGTTCAACTCTAGGCGTAAGTATAATATTACTGACATTCTAGGTTAACTCACTACCGGTGGTAAAAAAGTGTAAAAGAGTTTCAGAAGACTGTTGAAGTAATGCTTAAGATAGTTATCCAACAATAATATTCATTGGTGAACATTGTTGTTAATTTTCAACTTTATACGGCATAATTTTGCCAAATCTTTTTTTCATAAAAAATGGTTGTAATGTTTAAAAATCCGGGCTTTTTCACCGATGTTATATCGTTGGTGGAAATAGCAAATAGCTACTAATTGCTGTTATAAATACTTCCAATACATTACCGAGCATGAATCCTCCGACGAAGGGCACTACCCAATCTTCGTAAAGTCTACTTCCACCAATCTTCAATACGATGGATTTAATTATGTAGGCTAATAATAATGGAACCCACGTACCATGTACAGATATAACCCAATCCCACGCAACTATTGAAAACAGAGGATCTGGCAGCCATAGGAATCTAGTATATAGATACCTCATTAAAATCATGAAAACAAAGCCTACGGCTATATACGTACTAACTTCTGAGATGGGTGCATCCACTGGACGAGACCAGTGAAATCCTTGGAATGACTCACTGGTCGCCCTCCAAATGGGAGGCCAAGAGAATCTCTGCCCTCCAAATACACCGTAAGCCGATAATTGAGTAATCTTAGTTGAAAGCATTGATACGAATAGTGCTACAACCATTACTTTCAAAACGTTTCTAGGATTTATCCCCGTGAGCTTCGCCATCTTATAAGATGCTAGTGTTGTATAGAATGATCCTCCCCAGCCGGTCATAGACATGTGTCCAGCGTATTCATATACTAGAAATGGAGTTAAAGCAACGTCTGTAGATGTTACTTCCGGATAGTGTAGCGTAGGCCAAGCCAACAGCTTGAAGAAACCTGGGGTGAAGTTGTAACAGGGTTCTGTTTCAAAACCAATCCGCCCCCAGAGTTGAGACATCGTAAACCACGTTACAATTCCCGTTAACGGTAAGACGAAGGAAATCCACAGTGATAGACCTGTAATTGCAAAGAAGATAACCAGTGATATGAAGGAGACTGTCAATAGAATCCATGAAAATTTATAGGATACTGGTTCTTCTTGGCCGCCACTAGTTCTGCCGAGGGCGATTTTTAAGGTTTCAATAATATAACGTCTCTCAAGGACAATAGTTACTATAAATAACCCGAGTACACCGCCAGTATTTATTGCGAATAGGTTTAGAGGAGGGTCTGTGTAAGGTGTTGGGGTACACCAGTTTCTTCCACAAAAGCCCATTTGAAGCATACCCGTATAGGCTCCAAATGCGTAGAACGATGCGAAGAGAGCTATTTCCAAAACCAGCAAGTAGAACAGTATACTCATTAGTGCATGTAGAGGTGCTAATAGTAGAAACGCATACAACGGTGTATGTTTAGCAAGACCCAGATGCCAAGGTATGTCTGGTGGAGCTATCCAATGTGATCCTGGACCACAGGTATTGCTACGCCACATGTACAAATCTGGAAACCATGGGAAAAGTGTAGCTCCGCTTAAAGGTATTGCGAGCAGTATTCCAAAGAGTATTCCCATGAGGAATGGTGTTTTAGATGGCCATTTACCTTTAACACTACTCTCTATATTTACCATAGTGGTATATGCAAGTAACACGTGTGGATATGGCACCATCTCAACGTCAATCCATCTTCTCCTGAATAGACTGGCAAGTCCAATACTCATACCGCTGAATAGTGCAACTAGCAGAAAATGCCAGATAATATTGGGGGTCAGATCGATCCACGGTATTTCTATTATGTTTCCTACTCCGTAGTGTAGGACTTCAACGAGTCTGCCAGATGGTGCAACAAAATCTGGAATATATTTAACCTGCTGTTCAGGCCCCATCAATTTGATGAAGACGAATCCACCATCTACCCCCCATGGATGGTTAAAGTTTGCAAAATAAGCTACTGCCAACGAAGTCACGTATAAGTATACTAAGCTTGTAATTGTCAAATGCTTCCTCATATATGGAACTCTAGTAAGTCCCATTATGATGATCAACATTAGGAATGGTCCACCCATAAGCTCAACTCCAGGTGTAGGTATGACGCTACTAACGTTTTGAGTGCAACTTGCTACAGGTGGTAGAAATAGTGCAAAGAGGTCCCAGAAAATCGTTAAAGCAACACTTAAGATAGCGATCCATATGAGCGTTATAACCGTAAATTTTTCAACTTTATACTCGCTTCCCATTTTTCCCACACAGATTAGAATCTTGAGTCAATTTATATGTTTTTCCATAGCGTTTTGCTCGATTACTATATTCCAAGCAATATTGGAGAGGAAAGCTTTAAGCATACATCCAGCCTCTATTAGTAGAAAGGTGTAACCATATGGGCGTTAAAATCACTATTATAGGTGCGGGTAGTCTGGTTTTTACCCCCAATATTCTTGCGGACCTTACGAAATCCAATGTTCTCACTGGCTCCAACATCTGCCTTATGGATATAGATGAGGAGAGACTAAGCTTGATGGCTAAGCTTGCCGACAGAATAATATGTGAAAAGAAGTCGGATATCACCGTTAACGCAACCACCGATAGAGCTGAAGCTTTGAGAAACGCTGACTACGTAATCATTTCAATATCTGTTGGTACTGATGTTGAGAGATTCGATGTTGAAATACCGAAAAAGTATGGTTTATACGCATCGGTGGGGGATACAACTGGACCGCAGGGTTTTGCGAGAGCTCTTAGGCACATCCCGGTTATGGTTGACATCGCTAAGGATATTGAGAGAATCTGTCCAAGTGCTTTTGTGCTCAACGTGACAAATCCAATGACCGCGTTATGTACAGCTATGCTTAAAACGTCGAAGATAAACCTCATCGGGCTATGCGTTGGAATATACATAGCGAAAAACTTCATAGCTAGACTTCTGAACCTGGATTCTGAAGCTATAAGCGTAATTGCAGGTGGGATAAACCACTTCACTTGGATAAAAGAGATCCTCGTTAGAGGTGAGGACGTTTATCCGAAGTTTCAAGAAGTTTGGGGAAATGCTAAGAAATCATACAGTAGACTTGAAATGCTTGAAAAATTTAGAGGGCACTACGTATCCCTACTCTTATACGATAAATTCGGACTGTTTCCATCCCCCTCAGACTCTCACGTAGCAGAATTTCTACCATACTTCATAAGAGAGGATAAAGCATACGGCTCCTTCTACGGTTTAACACTATACCCACAGGGGACAATATACGATCTTAAATGGCGTGAGCAAGCTTGGTCGCGTCTAGTTGAATGGGCAACCGGCAAGGTTCCGCTAGATGAGCTATTCGCGAGAGCATTCACAGAAGAAACGCTTGTAATCAGGGTACTTGAAAGTCTATCATCTAAACGTAACGACTTCTACGAGGCGGTTAATATTCCAAATATGGGATCTATTTCAGGTATTCCAAGTAATGCTGTAGTTGAGGTTCCAGGAGTTGTAGGTAATATAGGGGTAAAGCCTATTCAAGTAGGTTCGCTTCCCGAGGCGATTACAGAGCTTCTCAGACAGCAGCTTACACATGTTGATTTAGCGGTTGACGCCGCTTTAACTGGAGACCGTAAGCTTGCATTGCAGGCATTGTTAATGCATCCTTCAATACCAAATTTAGAAGTCGCTGAAAGCATATTTGACGATTTAATAAGATACGAATCTAAATATCTTCCACGATTTAAAGATTAAAGGCTTATAGGGTAGTCTGCTAAGCGCTTCCAAGCATCTAACATTATTTTTATGCTTTCCCACGGTGTATCTGGAAATATTTGATCTATCGCCGATAATATGAATCCTCCCCCTGGTGCGAGTATTTCAATGGCATCCGTCACAGCTTTCTCAATTTCCTCTCTAGACCACAGCTTTAATGTAACTGAAGAATTTACACCCCCCCATATACATATTCTATCTCCAATCTCTCTCTTCACCTGTGGTAACTTTGCTCCTCCTTGAACGGGATCCGCACCGTAGAGGACATCTACTTCTGCCTCTTTGAAGAAGTTTAGAAGAGGCATTATACCCATAGACATTATATAGCAGAATTTAAGCCCATGTTTATGAACATAATCAGCTAACTTCTTAACATAGGGTAGTATGAACTTCTTGTAAAGTTTCGGTGGCCAAAAATCTGCATTTTCATACCATCCACGGTGGACTATTAGGTCTACTGCTCCAGACTCTACGGCTAACCGTATATACCTGATATCCCATTCAAATATTACGTCCAACATCCTTTGGATAAACTCTGGGTTTGTATAAGCCGCTTTAATGGTGTTTTCAAGGCCGCAGAGCCAATGTAGTGCATCTGCACCGACGACGCCTCCTTCAACCCCCTCTTCGTAGGCCATACCGGCTTCAACTAAAACACCATGCTTATCCGCGAAACTTCTAATCTTATCAGCCGCTTCAAAGAAAGTCTTAAGCTCTCTATCTGAAGGCTCTGC
>JAWCKO010000080.1:695-6065 GCA_038851915.1 Bathyarchaeia archaeon | reverse complement strand
TTCTATTCTTCATTCGGAAAGAACAGTCAGATCAGAGATTCAATGCTGATGAACTTTATACTTAAAGAAGGCGAATACTCTGAACCCTTCAAAGTTGAAAACATAGTGACTGAATCCTATGGGGCTGTGGCTGAAAGCCTAAGCTACGATAGAAGCCTACCAGTCATATACTCCAGCTACATTAAAACAGGTTCAGCCCCGTTTAGAGTGGAAGTCCCAATGTTCTGTTTAAACAAACTCGGAGAATTGATGTCGATAGTCTACACTATGGCGGGCTTCGACGGCATCCCATACCCCATACATGAAGCAGATAGACTTTCAAGGATAACCAGGCCAACATCAAATATACACTCCCTAGTACTCTACTCTAAAGCCTTAGAACTCGTCGAAAGCGGAGAGATGGAGCTTAAAGACCTAGACCTCCTAATGCTCGAGTATGGTGAAAGCTGGACGTTAAACAGCACTCTCGAAGATTTAAGAGGTGGCGATGTCTGAAGCAGATAGGCTACGTACTATCCGGCTGCGACCAGAGTAGAATATCCTTCGTAGTTATGGAGGACTCCAAAGTCTACGTAAACAACTACTACTTCATAAACCACCCTTCAAGCACAACCGGAGAATTAAACCCAGTCCTACTTAGAGTCTACAAGATCACACCCTACAACCCTGAAATGACGATAGGAAGCTTCGGACCGATAGCCGGTAAGAAGGGTGAAAAAGCATACTACGGTAAAAAGCTCGAGTATCTAGTGGCTTGGGCTGAAGTCTTAGGATACATATCTTGGGATGGTAAATGGAGGAGGCTTGAATGTAGCCCCAACACTTGGGACTTAGTCTACGAGCCTACTTACGAAGAACTAGAAGGATTCTTCATAAAACTGTCAAGCAAAAGCCTAAGCGATAGAGCAGACTTCCCAATAGCCATAGGTAGACACAGGGGGTTAAACATACCCTTCCACTTAGATTTAAACGCCATAGCCAAAGGGCATATTTTCGTCGCCGGAATGACTCGAAGTGGCAAGAGTACTTTTGTCTTAAACCTCACAGCTAGAGCGCTTGAAAGCGATTTGAAGCCTAGGTTTGTGATATTTGATAGGAGGTGTGAGTATTCTCTCTTGTCAAAATACGGAGCCACAGTATTCCCATACCTTAGCTTCATACCTAAAACCGAGCTGATATCTCCAAGCCTCATAGCGTCTAGGCTTGGCTTAGACCCGAATAAGGCTGAAGGGAAGCTTCTATGTGAAGCTTTAAACTCTATAAGAGCTGATGGCTCCGATTTAACAGCTAAAAACCTGCTCCGAAGATGTGTAGAACTCTCTCCATACCTGATTTCAAGAAGTAGAGATTCAGTTCTATCTAAAATTAGATGGCTTCTTGAGAAGCGCGGAGACACAATGTTCACGGAAGAGCATAAACCTCTAAATATCGTGGAAACACTTTACGATAAACCAGCTGTAATCGTAGACTTCTCAGTTGACGCTAATATAGAAGACCAGCAGCTCACAGCCAAATACTTGATACGCGAGGTCATAAACCACGCTATAAAATGTAGAGTTACAGGAGATTTTGCAACAATATTCGTGATAGAAGAAGCTCAGTACTTCGTACCTGAGAGAGGACTTAAAATAGAAGTTGGAAACCCGGAGAAAACAGGAGTAGATAAACAGATAATAGAAGCAATAAGCCAGGCCGGAGGATACAACGTAGGCTTTATAATAGTTACACAGAGACCTGCTTACATTTCAAAGTCAATAATATCACAATGTAATACTATAGCGGCCTTCAGGCTCATGGCTGGCAACGACCAAGAAGCAATAATAAAATACTCTGAATATGGAAGTGAAAGAATGAGCGACTACCTACCGGGACTGGCGGACCATGAAGCCCTCATATGGGGTATGGCATCGCCAGTACCATTCCCCGTCACAGTAGAGGTAGACGTTAAAGACTACCCGTCTAAAACAGGGGTGACGGCTAAAGTGTCATGGGAGAGGATGAAGATTAAAACCTCCAACCTTAAAATCCAACATTAGTATTTATCTAGAATTACTTTCAATAATATTGCAGTATCATTAAGAGAGCTAAGCTCAGAAACTTCATTTACAGAGAAAGTAGGGTTCCACAGTTTGACGTAGAATTCTTAGAGTTTTACAAGCAAAATCTTTATATTTTCCATTCAAAAGAAAATTCACTTGAAAAAGTTTGAAGAGAAAGGTTATCATCGTACTGTGCGTTTTAATAGTTGCCGTTGTTGCTACTTTGTCGTGTTTCACCCTTTTTAAGAGTGGGGAGAGGGCTTCTGGCGGGGCTTCGGATGAAGGGGCTACTGGCTTCGGTGGAGCTCTGCCCGTTAACTCTTCGCATGTCCTTTCTATCGAGGAGGCTGCTAGGCTTTTGAATGCTACGGCTCCTATCAGACTTCCAACTAGGATACCGGCCGACATGACCTATATGAGAATCGTAGCCGTCCCAGACGATACAATTTACGTCTTCTACGCTGATGAACCTATAGCGGAGGAGGACAACCCATTCATTCTCATACATCTCCACTGGGGATGGACCTACGAAGACATAGAAGGCGGAGAACCCGACATGATAGTAATCATATCCAAGCTTGCTCCAGACACCGTACAAGCTGTCACCGAAATAAACTCTGAAGAGGCTGCTAGAGGATACGCTGACCAATTTAACCTAACTTATCGAATGGTTGATGGGATAGCAGTATTCGGCTACGAGCCTCAGACCAATTATGTGTTCATTCAGCCTGTAGGCGTAGTCCACTTCTACGTAGACGACGTATGGTACGAAATAATGAACCGCTTATCATTCGAGGAGGCTGTGGAAGTTGCCAAGTCGATCATCGAACAGTTCTAAAATACTAGTAGCATTAGGCATCATTCTACTACTTTCAATAACCCAAAGATCTACTTGCACTGTGAGTTCAAACGCATCTGAAAATCGCTTCTATGCTATTGGATTTTGGTATTCCAGTACCAACATTAATAACCAGACGCTCGGCGTATCCGGTAGAATCACGGTTTACGATAACAAGATAAAGGGTACTGGACTTAGGGTTTATGAGTTTGTGCAGATACTGTTCTCCGACGGATCATGGATACAGATAGGATACGTTAAGTATCTCTCAGGACAGCTGGAATATTACTGGGAGTATCTTTTCGCCGCAGCACCACCTCCTAGCTTTTACCCGATCGGTCCTGCGAAAGCAGGAGAAACGCCACTATTTAAGATCTACCGTTCAGATACGACTACGTGGAAACTCCTTAAAGATGGAAGCCAATGGACGATAACCGCCCCATCAGGATACTCTCGCGGGAGAGCTGAGGCCGCTTTAGAGTCCGTAGATAGTGCTAAGAAAACTATGAACGATGGCAGAGGCAGGTTCACGGAGCTGAAATACTACTACGGTGGATCATGGTCGAACTGGAACGCTATAAAGTTTACAAATGGAAGTGGGAAAGCAGGCGTGGAGTATCCACCGGATCCACCATACCATGCTAAAGCCTCCGACACCAATGGGTTTATAACATGGGGAGACTACGATGCAGACCCCTGAGAAAGCTGGCTACTAGCCACGGATAAGTACCGCCTCGTTCTAGATGCTCAACACTTGTAAATAGTATTTTCTCTGTTAGTATGGTAGAAAGAAATTTAAAAAGATTAATGGGCACCGCTTACAAGATGCCTACCCAATAAATCAAAGTGGGAGTGTAATAGGTCTACCTTCTTCTGCGGATTTAACGGCGGCGAGTGTTACTTCAAGCGTTCTAACACCTTCAGATATGGGTGTTCTAGTGGCTCTATCCTCTAAAACAGCATTCATCAAGTCAAGCTCAGCCAGCCTCATGGTATCTCTGAAGGGCTCAGCAAACTCTTCAACTTTAAACGGTGTCTTCGTACTCCAGTGGATCTTCAACCGGTTCGGGTCTTCAGATTCGAGCATAGCATCCCAACCCACTATACTCCACTTCAAGCCCCAAGTGTAGGGTGAAGCCCCTATAGTCGCTGTTACTACGCCTACTGCGCCTGATGAGAATCTTAAAATGACTCCGCTTACGTCTTCAATAGTCATTCCTTCGACGTCCTTGTAGAATAACCTATCCATTTCGGCGTAGACGCGTTTAACGTCTCCGCAAAGCCACACTATAATATCGTACAGGTGTGTAGACTGTTCAACAATCTGTCCTCCGCTTTTGGACTTATCTATCCACCAGTCTTTACGTATAAATCTACACCAGTATTTTCCAGAGGCCAACCCTATAGAGCCTAAACTATTAGACTCGATGAGGCTCTTGGCTTTCTCAACACCAACTCCAAACCTCGACTGGTAGCCTACCTGGCTTTTCACACCGTACTTTTCAACGGCTCTAGCCATTTCCCTCGCAAGTTTAACGTCTAAAGCTATAGGCTTCTCAATATATATGTTCACACCATTTTCAGCAGCAACCATGACTTCATCGCTGTGGGCGAAAGGCGGCAGACATATAAACACCACGTCCAACTTGGCTTTTTCAATCATAGTCCGCCAATCTTCGTAAACCTCGCCACCGTAGGTTGAAGCGAAACGCTCAGCCCTCGAACGTACAATATCACTGAAAGCCTTAAACTCTACACTTTTAATATTCGAAAGGCTTCTAGCATGGGCTTCAGCAATACCGCCACATCCTATAAACCCGACAGTTAAACGCCTCATCAACAATCCCCCACCTTATAACATTCTGACTGTTTAAATACTTAACCCTCCAAGTTTAATGCTTTTCCAGCTCAATTAGAAGGATGTACGAACCACTTCACTTCTCAAGAAGTAGCAGCGGAACAATTGTTAAAATCGCTAAGATGGAAGATGCGTAGAATACAGAAGTAGAGTCTAAGCCGCTCCAGAGTAAGCCCGCCATCATACTGGCTAGAGAGAAGCCAAGCCTCACAGCGGTCTGTCGAAACCCCATACCAATATTCCACTTAGAGCTCGGTATAGCCATAGTTACAAGCGTTGCTGAAGCAGGCCAAGTAGCGGAGTACAAGCCGTATGAAACTGCGTAGATCACCGTGAAGAGGTTTAAATCTTCTACGAAGGGGAGGACCGCGTAGAGAGGTATCATAATTAGGAGGCATAGTTGGAGAAACCTCCTTAAGTCCATCTTCTTCAGTATGTATGCCGCGCCGAGCTGAGAAATCAACGTCGCCAGTCCAACCATTGAAAACATGAAACCCACTTGAGTCGTAGAAGCATGAAACCTCTCTGAGACGTATATGGAGAGGAGGGTATTACTCACACCGACTGTTAAAGATATAAGCACGTGGAATACGATCAGCAGATTCATAGTTTTCAGCAGTCTTCTAAAGCTCCAG
>JAWCKO010000080.1:0-685 GCA_038851915.1 Bathyarchaeia archaeon | reverse complement strand
CAAAGCTGGGGCTAAGCATAAAGCCATTACAGTAGATGCAACTATGAAAACGGGATCCCATCCATAAATGTCTGCGATAACCCCTGCTAAGACCGGTGCCGTTAGAGAGCCTAAGGGCCAGGCAATATTCATAAGCCCGTAAATACTGGCTCTATTTTCCATTAGACTAGCTTCTGCTATGTAAACCATACGAGCTGGTATGAACACATTAAACGAAACCGTGTAAATGATAACCAGCGGGGAAAGCTGAACCCAGTTTTTCACAACCGTGTAGAGAAGGACAGATATAGAGGCGGAGATTACGCTTAAAATTATTATCATCTTATTTCCATATTTTTCAGCCATCAAACTGCTCGGTACGATTAAAGCTGTAGCCGTGAAGCTTGAAACTGAAAGTACAAACCCAACTTCTACGATGGAGGCTCCTAAGCTCTGGATGAAAAGAGGCTGGAGGGGTGAGATCAAATCCAGAGCTAGGGCTATACCTAAGTTAACTAGGAAAAGAGCATAGAGGCTTTTCTTAAGGCTTTCCAATCCCCTCTCTTTCCTCCGCCGAATAACCCTTGAAATGTTAAATCTTTCAATAAAAGATTATTAAATCCTACTCCTACAGCTATCCATATTTTACCCTAAGAAAAGTGTAACGTTGCGTATTCTCCACCGAACATTCTTGGCTCGAGAAAAT
>JAWCKO010000079.1:3793-6145 GCA_038851915.1 Bathyarchaeia archaeon | reverse complement strand
GGGCCTCAATATCCCCTACAGGGGCTGATACAAACGCTACCTCCCCAGCCTCACCCCTCGCAGTATAATCATTGATGAAGAAGGATTGGCGGCCGAGTAGAGTCAACCCTAAGGTACCGAGGATACTCCTCTCCCTGATATGTGTTCTAACTTCAACATTTTGAGTCATGTAAGTCATAGCTCCAGCCTCTGCAGTGATTGAGCCTTCAGGCGGAAGTCGAATCTCCAGAAGAGAATACGAAGGCCTATATTTGATCTCGTACTTTACACATTTCTGTTCATCTCTTTCAGATAAGATTTTGATTCCACATTTAGGGCAGAATTTAACACTTTCACCAATTTCAAACCCGCAAACTGGGCACTACATAAAAACAACCTATAATTCTTCTAGGGGAATCTCCCCTTATAATTTAACCGGGGGCTCCGATAAAGCCTTAGCCTCCATTTTTGAAGGTTAACTTATAAGCTCTTATATGCTTCTAATCTTTCTAACGGCTTCAACCATAGTCTTCCAAGCATTCTCAGGGTTTTCACATGAAAGTTCAGATCCTTCTTCTGCTCTAAAACTCCATGTAGCTATGGCGTCTGCTCCAAGCTCTACGGCTTTAACAACACTCTTGTAAACGTCCAATTCACGGCCTTTTGAAACCTTTATAAGCTCCACCCATATCTGAGTTTTCAAATCAGCCTTCCTAGACACCTCTAAAGCTCTGTTAACCCATTCTATAAACCAGTCGAAGGATCTATTGCCCCAAATCCAGTAAGGGTCTGTTGAAAATACGTTTAGATTTTTAAGGTTTAAAACAGGATCCCATGAATATATCCCATGCATACCTGTATGCTCAGGCATAAGGCAGAGTATGTTTATAAGTCTTTCGTCAAGCTTTTTAACTTCAGATGTAAGTTCATCTAAAAGGTTGAATAGTGAATTCTGCCTAAACTTTTTAACATCCTCGTTTAAACTGTCAGGCATATCATACCCATACTTTTCGCGGAAAGCCCTTCTACAAACCAAGCATCTGCAGGTCCAAACCTCAGGCCAACCCTTGGGAACATTTAGAGAAGGTTCATCCCAGAATACGCCGTCAGGTTTAAGCCTACTGACTATTTCTCCAACGCTGTTCTTAAGCCAAGCCCTATAGCCTGGATTATTTGGGCATCCCCTGATCGGGTAAATTCGCCCTTCGCTATCTACTTCACACCAATCCGGGTTGTTCGGCACAGCTATGCCGAAGTGTCCGGGTACGAAGAATCCGAAGCCATGTACATCTATAAACACTTTCAAGCCGATGCTATGCGCCGTATTAACCACTGTCTTTTTAGCATTCACTATGCTAGGCCACTCATACTCATTAACGCAAAGCGTTATAGAAGTAAAACCAGCCTCATAAATCTCCCTCAAATCAGCCTCAACATGGCTAGGATAAGGACATCCATAGTAGGCTACACTAACATCCCAAATCAAAACTCGACACCCCTATAATAACTATAGATCAACCTTTAAAACAATTCCTACCCCGCGTCTTCTAAACAACATTATCCTGTTAAAAAACGTCAAGTACTTAAAGCCCAAATCCTTCACAATATCCTTTCAGCTTTAATGTTTCTCCAATAGAGTTTTCTAAAGAAGGGGGTTTAGACATCTCTTCTAGCTTTTTCCATTATCCTACGAAAGTTTAACTCAGAAACTCTGACTCTAGCACTCTTAACTGTGGAAAATTTATAATCGTATTTCATGGAATAAAGTCCTCCGATAATAAACTTGATTTTAACGGTTTTCGGCAATCTTCTCTATAACTGAAATCTAAAGCTTTAAGCAATCACTCGTCTACTCTTTGGATGAGGGTTAGTTGTATAGGGATATAGTAAAATATATATATCTACGGAGCAAATCGATTTTTAGGTGTGGAAATGTCAGAGGAAACTGTTGAAAAGAAGGTAAATTGGGTATTGTGGATCACCGTAATATGCCTCTGCTCCGTAGTTGCGAATATAATTAACGGGGTTCTCCTGATCTCCGGGATACAGTGTATCTACGGTTTGGGGACAATATGCCAGTCTTTCACTATACCGACTCTTGCTATGCTACTTCCCTTTATAGCATCACTAACAGGTAAGAAGGGTAAACAATCTCTCGCTATGCTATTTCTCATAGGATTTATCATGAGCCTATCCATGGGTAAGGGTGGCGGTGTAGCTAGTTGGGCTGCTCAACCTGTCGGCTACAGTTGTAAAGTCTGGCTTAGTAGCGACGAGATTAAAATGGCTATGGCTAACGACTGGTGGCTTGTTCCCGAAGAAGTAGCTATGCTAACTAAGCGTGTTGGAACATGGGATATAAACTGGCCCGCT
>JAWCKO010000079.1:0-3783 GCA_038851915.1 Bathyarchaeia archaeon | reverse complement strand
CACGGGAATATTCTTGTTCTCCACTGGTGGCAGCAGGGGAAATACGCTCGCACCGGCAGGGGAGTGAGCAGCCGGGAGGACGCTATAGGGAACGCCTGCTGGACAAGCTTCCACCTTGTCTACTTCCTCTTAGGCTCAAGTCTCGTACTATTGTTTAGGCAAAGGTGGGTTGAAGTGGAGAAGTTACCCTTCCCCCTCATGCTTGGAATGTATGAAGCTGTAGATAGATTCAACGAGAGATCATTCACATCAGCCTTCGCCATAGGACTAGCGGTTGGATTCTTTGTAAATCTCCAGATTCTTCTAACATACCTATTTCCATGGTGGCCTGACATAATAGGGTGGCGTGCGCACAATGTAAGCCCAAATGGATGCGCCGCAGTAGCAAGCTGGAGCAACCCGATTACATGGCAAATGGGCTCAACATTAGTAGGCTTTATGAGATGGAATATGCAGCCTCTCAACTTCCTCATAGCCTACCTAGTCCCACTAGACATAAGCTTCAGCATGTGGAGCATGACCGTTCTATTTATGATCTTGGTTCAGATAGCATATTATATGGGATATTTCACAGGGGTTCTCGACTTAGGTGGTTGTTGTAGAGCCTTAGGCTGGACTGGATACATGTCCGCCCCCTCGTGGGGTCCTCCTCTATACTGGAGTTGGCTGTGTATGACGGGTGGTTGTGTAGCGCTAATAGTCATGATGATATGGCGTGGGAGAGACTACCTCCGTGAAACCTTTAGATTAGCTACTGGGAAAGCCAAGGGATTAGTAGAGAAGGAACATTTCAGCTACAGAACAATATACTTGTATATTCTGATAAGCTGTATAGTGCTTCTAGCCTGGTTAGCCGCCGTAGGCATATCTATCTGGCCGGCAATAGCCGTCCTAGCAACCAGTATAATGTACATTCTCGGTGAAAGCTACGTCGTAGGGCTGACTGGGGCGGCTTACCTACAGGAAAGAGCTATGTGGCCTAAGTGGACTCTAAAATTGCTCGTCTGGCCGAAGGCACCGATGCCTTATACGAGCGAGTATCTATGGTCAGCTGAAATATTCGAAACAGGTATAAACGTCGCCAGTGGAGGTGTCCACACTTGGGGTATGGCATCTGCACATGGGTTTGGACTTGCAAACAGGTTGAAGATAAGCTCTAAAACGGCATTTTACATGATGCTTCTCGCCCTCTTCATAGGATTGCCCATATCCATGGTGATAAGGGTTTGGTGGATCAATATAATGGGTGGTAGAGCACCGACTTGCGACTCTCCGTGGGACTGCGCTTGGATAGGTAGAGAAAGCTGGGATAACTACGTACCCGATCGAAGCCTCCTAACCATGTTCCTAATCGCAGGATTCATAATTGTAGCTACGTTAGACTTCCTGAGAATGAAATTCATATGGTGGCCTATTCATCCAATTGGCTTTCTTTTAAGCGGAGCAACGAATGAGGTGTGGACAGGTGCTTGGTCAAACTTTCTAGGCGCATGGGTTGCCAAGTGGATAACACTTAAAATCGGTGGAAGTAAACTGTATGAATCACAGGGGATCCCATTCATAGCTGGCGCCTTAATAGGAACGCTCATAGTAACGGTTCTCGGAATAATATTGAGCGTCATTCGGTTCTTCATACCATTTTAAAAATCTCAATTTCTATTCTTTCATGAGGTTGGTACAGTTTAAACCTTTAACATTAAAAAATACAGGTAATACGTCGGAGAAGACGTAAGCATTTGGAAACGTGGGAAATAAAAACTATGGGGTTATTATAGCCCCATTTTCCTCAGATTCTCTATGCAGCGTTTTACGCATTCAAGAGGTTTATATGCGTAGCTTTCCTGCTCCACTATGTACCACTCTGTTCCGCCGACTGTTTCACATAGGTGGAAGAATTCTCTCCACTTCATATCGCCTTCACCTATTAGAGCAAGCGGATTCTTCGAAGAATATTCTTTGACGTGCACTGTGAGGGCACGTTTAGGATAACGTTTAATTATTTCAAGTATTCCATCCGCGCTGACCCCGCCGTGCATAGCGTTACCAGTATCCAATTGCATTACAACTTCAGCCACCGTAGCGCTGAAGAATATATCCCATGGGATTTCGCCATTCATAGGTTTGAACTCGATATGGTGGTTATGGTAGCCTACATACATCCCCTCAGGCTTCAGTTTCCCGGCTATCTCGTTGAAAAGCTTAGCCGTTTTAAGCCAAGCCTCCTTGGAACTTCTCATGTCGTCAGGTATCCAAGGCACTATGAGAAAGCGGTTTCCAAGCGTTTTATTGAATTCAATAGTCTGCTTCAACTTGTCGCCGAGTAGAGTATCTATGCCTATGTGGGTTCCTGCAACCTTCAAATCTAAATCTCTAAGCATATCTCTCAGTTCTCCAGCGCTCCTACCGTAGTAGCCTGCAAACTCTACACCTTCATAACCCATGTCTGCCACTTCTTCCAATGTTTTACGTAAATCTCGAGCACAATCCTCTCGAACAGAGTACAATTGTAATGCTATCGGTATCTTCCTCATAGGGACACACCACTCCTATATCTCCTCTACAGCCTTTAAGCTTTTCCAAACAAGTCTATCCAGTATAGCACGTGGAGTCAAAGTCTGTAAAAGCATTTAAGCGTGTCAAACAGATATACTATGGATGGTTGAATTGAAGATTCCGAGTTTTAAACGTGAATTCAAAACGGTAGCCGTTACAGCGGCTATAATACTGCTTGTGATTTTAAGTATAGTGGGTTACCTGTACTACAGCAGCTTCTTCACTTTTGAGAAAAAGAAGGACATAGTGGGCATAATATCCATAAACGACGCCATCCTACTATCAGAACAGGTGGACGCTTACGCTAGAATCATAAGCCACGCTTTAAGAAACAGCAGTATTAAAGCCGTAGTACTACGGGTAGACTCTCCCGGCGGTTACGCCGACCTTATAGAGGAAATATACTTGGATGTTTTAGAGTTGAAGAAGGTTAAACCCGTGGTAGCCTCGGTAACAATGGCTCTGTCAGGAGGCTACTATATAGCCGTTGCTACAGACTACATATACGCGGCTCCAACATCCTTCGTTGGAAACGTGGGGGTTATCGGCGTCATGCCTCCTACACTAATCCCATCGGAAACAGTAATTGAAACAGGCGTCTATAAGGCTACAGGCTTCTCTAAACTACTCTTCCCATTCAACTTAAGCCATGCGTTAGACAACTTTGCCTCAGCAGTTGAAACAGGTAGAGGAAACCGGTTGAAAATCTCTCCGGTAGAGCTTAGAAGGGGTACAATCTACTTGGGAAGTGAAGCCGTAAAACTCGGATTAATCGATGAAATCGGCGCTCTTCAAAAAGCCATAAGTAAAGCCGCTGAAGAAGCTGGGCTTGTAGAGTATGACGTTATTGATTTAAACGAAGCCTTTAAAGAGGTTGGCTATTCCTGGGGCTCGCTAAGCTCTAATTCAACTTTAGACTGGAGAAACCTAACTGTTGAAACCCTTAACAGTTTTCAACCACCCCCATCGATATGGTACTTATACCTACCATCTGAATCAGGCTTCACCGTACTGTCGAATGTAGAGTCCCCAAGTGAAGGAACAAGTGTTTTCAACGAACATGGAAGGGGGCTTGTATTGATAGATAGGTCTCACGGAAATAGAGTATCCACCTGGGATTTAGATATATTAATAGCTGAACTGGCAGGTAGAAACATAACCGTACAGTTTTCCTCCAGCTGGAGTAATGCGGTATCTATGTTAGGAAATGCGTCATGCCTGATAGATCGG
>JAWCKO010000078.1:0-6159 GCA_038851915.1 Bathyarchaeia archaeon | reverse complement strand
TTTCAACTTTAAATCCTTTTAACACGTTCAGTTTAAGACTTCAGTATTCTAGCATGGTCTCACGTAAAGGTTTGAAATAATGCTGAGTAATAATAACTCTATAATGCGATTTAACTTCTTTTAATCATTCTGAAGACTTCCAATGAGTCGATCGTAAGGAAAGCATTAAGTAGAGATGAAAGCAGTAGTTGATCATGCGTCTCTATTTAACCCTGAACCCCTTAGATTGTAGCTCAATCTTAATACCATCCAAGTATACGCATGACATCCAATAAGTCTTCTCCTCGTACCACTATAGTTCTAGGATCTTCCCGTTCTACTCTCGGAATTCTAGCTTGCATATCTGCGTAGTTTGGATGAGAATATTTCACTCTTACGGTAATGGGTGGGTTGACTTTAAAGGGCTTAAATTCTCCCACCCTTTGGACAGCTCTTTTAGCAGCTTCCCTAATAAGCTTTCTACTTTTCACAGGAGGTAAGCACATCGCAAAATTTCTACTCAACCCATCTTTAACAATCACACTCTCAATACTACCTAAAAGTGACTTAGCTTCTTCAACAGCCATTCTACAGCCAGTAACTAAGGCTATAGGCACGTTGAAATATCCAAGTATAGAAGCATCTATCCCTATTTCTCCAACTCTCCGATCATTTATATAGGCATCAACTATAACCCTAGTTGACATCGTATGGTCTAAAACAGCTTTCTGCGTTCCAGCCATAGCATGATAACCTACCATAAATGCTATATTGAAAGACCCATCTATCCCAGCTATTCTGCAAGTCCTCGGTCCTCCTGTAATATACTTAGCATACTCATTTAGCTCTTCGGGTATAAAATTGAAGCCGCCGCGTGCCCCATGTAGATCATTTACAAGGATCTCCGTCGCTCCCCCCTCTAATGCACCCTCTATTGCTGCGTTAACTTCTCTCGTCAGTAGTAGACAAGCCTCTTCATACTCTCTACTACCGGGGCTTGTCTGCTCTTCTCGAACAATATAACTAATGCCTTCTAAATCTGTTAGAATATATACCCTCAAAAGACCACCTCTAAAAAATACGTGTATTGAAATCTTAAGGTTTCTACTGAGCCTTCTCAAGCTTCCGACTAGTTAAATGCGAATTTAAAGTTGGGGCTCAATAGAATGCGATTTCAGAACATTTAAGTGGCAATGCATAAAGCTTTTTCCAGGTGGAAAGTTAAATACTTAAACCGGTAGCACATTTAAATAATCCGATTGTTCACGTAAAGTCTTAGTTTTAAAGAGGTTAGGGGTCTCCTTGAGCATAGATCCGTGGGGTTCAGAAATCATAGAGGACTACGAAAAACTATTCGTAGAATTCGGTTTAAAGAGAATCTCTGAAGAGATTAGATCAAATCTTAGGCATTTGAGTTTCGAAAGAAACATCGTCATTGGGCATAGAGACTTTGAGAAGGTTTACGACCGTATTGCGTCAAAGAGACCGTTTATAAATATGACCGGTATAGCTACTTCAGGTGAACTACACTTCGGTCATAAAGTAATCGTAGACATCTTCAAGTTTTTCAAGGATAGTGGTGGAAGAAACTACTTCGCCGTATGTGACATAGATGCTTATGTGAGCAGACCCGATAGTAGGGTTCCATCTTTAGAGGTAGCTAAGAAATACGCGGTTGAAAATCTATCGCATGCATTAGCATTGGGTTTGGACGAGAAAGACGTCTACGTTCAAAGTAGGAAAGAGAGGCGATACTATGAATTTGCATTTGAAGTCTCTAAAAAGATAACTGAGAGTACGTTTAGAGCCATATATGGGCATCTAGACCTCGGTAAAATAGCAGCGAACTTGCTTCAGTATGCTGACATTCTGCATCCTCAGCTTCCAGAGTACGAGGGGAAAATGCCATCAATCACGGTGATAGCGGCTGAACAAGACCCACATCTAAGAGCCGTTAGAGATTTGGCAACACGTTTACCCTATGACTTTGAACCCCCCTCGGCTCTCATAATAGTCCACTTATCGGGACTTAAAGCTGGTAAGAAGATGTCTAAAAGCGATCCAGAAACCTGCATATTCTTGAGTGACCCACCTAAAGTCGCTGCTGGAAAAATAATGAATGCTTTTACAGGAGGGCAACCTACAGTTGCCGAGCAGAAAGAATTTGGTGGAAACCCAAACATCTGCAAGATTTACGAATTTCTAAAATTTAACTATCCATTTAGCGTCAAGCTTAGAGAGCTTTATGAAGATTGTATCGCTGGAAGGATAATATGTGGTGACTGTAAATTGCTAACAGCAGAGTTTGTTGAAGAATTCCTAGGAAATCACCATGAAAAACTCAAGACAACTGTTGAAATTGCGAAGAGGATTGTTTATGGGGAGGTGGAGACTTTTGAAGTTTAAACTTTCTGAAGATGAAGTTAGTCTTCTTAAAATTCTCGAGAAGTCTGGTGGGGTCGCATCGGTAGATAGAATCGCGTCTGAAATGGAGCTTACTCCAGATAAAGTTGCCGCTATAGCCTTGAATATGAGCTTGAAGGGTCTTCTGAGTTTAAAAACTGAGGAAGACAGCATTATAACGCTTACGGATGAAGGGTTAAGATATGCAAAACTTGGACTACCTGAGAGACGTATAGCGGATCAGGCTAAAGCCAAACGTATCCTAAGTATATCTGAACTCGTAAATCTTGAAGATTGGGAGAAATCGATTGGTTTAGCTTGGCTTAGAAAGAAGGCTTGGGGCACTTTAAAAGCCGGGAAAGTAGAGATTTCAGGTGAAGCTGCTAAGGACGCTGATGAGAAGCTCATAGAGCTTATAGCGTCTGAAGGCAGAGTTTATATGAGTAGCCTCCCCTCCGAGTTGAGAGAAGCGGTTAATATTTTAAAAGAGAGAAAGCTCATTAAAATCGAAAAATCTTCCACAAGATTTATTTCTTTAAGTAGACTTGGGGAAGAAGCTTTAAGAGGAGAAATCGAAATCCTAGAGGAAGCCTCTAGGTTAACTAGAGAGCTCATAGTTTCAGGTAAATGGAGAAGTGTCGTTTTTAAGAAGTACGATGTTACGCTTCCAAGTTATAGGATACCAATTGGTAGACTAAGCTTCGTAAGAGAAGTATTAGACTATATTAGGCAGGTATGGGTTGAAATGGGCTTTATGGAAATGGAGGGACCAATACTTGAGACATGCTTCTGGAATTATGATGCCTTATACGTACCTCAGGATCATCCGGCTAGAGACTTACAAGATACATTCTACGTTAAAACTCCCAGACTCGGTAGACTCCCAAACCAAGACTTGGTTGAAAAGGTTAAGGATGTCCATGAATCTGGATGGACAACAGGCTCCATAGGCTGGGGATACCATTGGGATCCTGAAGAATCTAGGAAAACCCTCTTAAGAACACATACGACATGTCTATCCGCTAGAACATTGACAGTATTAAGAAACACAGAGTTACCCGCTAAGTTTTTCGCCGTAAGTAAAGTTTTCAGGAATGAAAAACCTGACCGTACCCATCTTTGCGAGTTCTATCAAACAGAGGGAATAGTAGTTGATGAAAACGCCAACATGAAGAATCTCATAGGCTATCTTAAAGAATTCTTTAAGAGGCTTGGTTTTCCAGATGCCAGGTTTAGACCCGCTTACTTCCCGTACACCGAGCCTTCGCTCGAGGTTGAAGTTTACTGTCCAACTATGGAAAAGTGGGTTGAATTAGCTGGAGCTGGAATATTCAGACCAGAGGTTGTTAAACCTCTTTTTGGGAGAGAAACACCAGTTTTAGCGTGGGGTTTGGGTCCGGGTAGGATGATAATGCTAAATTACAATCTTAATGATGTTAGAGAACTCGCTATGAACGACCTCGACCTCCTCAGAAATGCTCCTATTTGGATTAGGTGAGTAGAAATGCCCGTTATAAGAGTAAGCTTAAGGGATTTTGAGAAACTCGTCGGTTTAGCTCTTCCAATAAGTCGTTTAAGAAACGAGCTTCCTATGATTGGTCTAAGTTGGGAGAGGGATGATCGTGAAGGCTTTGAAGTAGAGGTTTTCCCCAATAGACCAGATATGTTAAGCCCTGAAGGGCTTGCAAGGGCATATAGAGGTTTCATCGGTCTTGAGAAGAGTATGCCTCAGTATGTTATCAAATACAGTTTCTGCGACGTTTATGTCGATAAGGATGTGTGTAAAGTGCGACCGTGCTCTCTATTTGCTGTCGTTAAAAATATACCGATGGATGAAGAGGTTTTGAAAAGCATTATTCAACTTCAAGAGAAGCTTCACATTTCATACTGTAGAAACCGTAGAAAAGCCTCCATTGGAATTCACGACTTAGATAAGTTTAAGCCTCCAGTTAAATACACAGTTAAAACCCCAGACTTCAAGTTCAAACCTTTAGACTACGATAGAGAGATGACGATTAGAGAAATCCTAGAATACCATCCTAAAGGCGTGGAATACGGACATATATTGGCTGTCTCCGATAAATATCCTATAATTGAAGACGCTGAAGGCTTGGTGCTTTCAATGCCTCCGATAATAAACTCCGACTATACTAAAGTGGGCATAAAAACAAGAAACATCTTCATAGATTGTACTGGTTTAGATTGGAAAACTGTAAACTCTGTGTTAAACATAATAACAACTTCATTGGCTGAAAGAGGGGGTGAAATATGCAAAGTTAGAGTTTTCTATCCGTTTGCAACACCGTTTGGAGTGGTTTTCGAATCCCCCGATTTAAGAGTTCAAGAGGTCAGACTTTCGCTAGCCTTCGTTAATAGGGTCCTCGGTGAAAGGCTAGCTATGGAGGAAGTTTTAGATTTCCTGTCTCGAATGAGGTATGACGCCATCGGATACTCTGAAGAGGATGTTTTGGTAAAAGTACCCGCCTACAGGGTTGACATCATGCATCCAATAGATTTAGTAGAAGACATCGCTATAGCATATGGATATGACCGTATAAGACCAGAAATACCTAAAGTTTTCACAAGTGGTGGTGAAAGTTATCTGGAGAAGTTTTCCTCGAAGGTTAGGCTTGTCATGGTGGGATTGGGTTTTCAAGAGGTTATAACAGACGTCTTAACGAATCCACACGACTTATTTACCACTATGAGAATTAAGCAAGAGCTAGTCGTAGAGCTGGAAAATCCGAAGACGATCGAGTATACGGTTTGCAGGAGTTGGCTTATGCCATGTCTCATGAAGACACTATCTAGAAATAGACATAGGGAGTACCCTCAGAGAATATTTGAGGTAGACGATGTTGTAATTTTAGATGAAAATTCTGAAACAGGAGCTAGAAATGTTAGGAAACTCGCAGCTGTTTCGGCACACTCAGAAGCAGACTATGCTGAGATTAAAGCAGTTGTAGATTCCCTACTTAAGGTCCTAGACGTAGATTTCTACATAAAACCTGGGCAACATCCAAGTTTCATAGAGGGGCGAATAGGATTCATAAAGGCAACGACTGGTGAGAATTTAGGATTCCTAGGCGAAATACATCCAGAGGTTCTTGAAAACTTCGGACTTGAAAACCCCTCAGCTGGTTTCGAAATAAACCTTGAATCTATTGTAAGACTCAGGGGGTTGAACAGAAACCCTAACGGACCCATGCCGACGGGCCCATCTGAGAAGCCGTCCGGCTTACTATGAGGATTTGGGTTAACCCAAACATGGGACAAGCCCACAGGGCTGTACTTCAGACCCCCTAATCCTCCATAGGACTGCTTGCATAGACTCTACCTTAATCAATATTTCAATTGATCTGAAGATTAAGGAAAAATCCTTAATAAAAAGCAAGGGTTTTTATTTATATGGTGGGTGTCAGGTCCCATATGGAGAGAGCCAGCTGAGTAAGACGTAGCCGTCTTCTCTATGACGCTTGGTGTTAGTCGTATGGGATATAGCATAACCTGACACCTACCAATTAGCATACTAGAAATTGGAAACCGAACTTAATGCATTTGGCTAAAGTTTATGTAAAAGTTTAAGTTTACCTATTTTATAAATTTACGGTTACAATTCCCATTGTTAGATAAGGATGATGGTCTTGAATATGAAGGAGTCTATTATAAAGCGGGGGCTTGAAGAGATTATAACCGAGGAAAGACTTAATTTTCTACTTAAAAAAGATAGGCATTTGAAAGCGTACATAGGTGTCGAGCCCTCTGGCTTATTCACAA
>JAWCKO010000077.1:0-6192 GCA_038851915.1 Bathyarchaeia archaeon | reverse complement strand
CATATAGAATGCAAACCTGATCTGAGAGATAGTCTAAAACGGCTAAATCATGCTCGCTTACGATTACTGTTTTACCGGATTCACATAGCCTCCTTATGAGCCTAGCTACGGAAAGCCTCTGCTTCACATCCAAGTAGCTTGAAGGTTCATCGAAAATATACACATCTACATCTCTAAGACAGCAAGCAGCTATAGCCACTCTCTGAAGTTCACCACCGCTTAAAACAGACAACTCTCTATCTAAGACTTCGTTAAGCTCAAGCTCTTCACATAGAGGCTTCATAAGCCCTCTATCATCCACCCTGGATAGAAGCTCTCCTACAACACCTTTATGAACCGTAGGTATTTTATCGACGTACTGGGGTTTATACGCGACTCTAAGAGAGCCTGAGCTTAAACCTTTAAAGTACTCTTGAAGCGGGGAGCCTCCATAATAGCTGACTATTTCATCCCAATCAGGTGGATCGGTAAACCTACCTAGATTGGGTCTTATAACCCCGGCCAGTATCATGAGGGAGGTGGATTTACCCACACCGTTTTTACCTACAAGCCCCGTAACTCTGCCGGGTAGAGGGATTGGAAGCCTATAGAGTTTAAAAGCATTTACACCAAACCTGTGTGAACAATCCTCCTCCAACTCCTCAGGAAGATTTACTATAGATAACGCTTTAAAGGGGCATTTCCTAACACATAAGCCGCATCCTACGCATAGCTTCTCATTCACAATCGGATAACCGTCTCCATCAATCTTGATAGCGTCCAACTCATTCCTAACAGGGGGGCAGAACCGTATACAGACTAAACCGCAATCCTTAGGTTTACACCTATCTTTATCTAAGACAGCTACTCTAACCATTAAACCACCCTGAAAAGCTAACCGTAAACTTCTCTAAAACTGAGATACTCGTTTTCCTCATAAAAAGCTTGTAAAAATAAAGGGGAGCATTAAACTCGGGGAGCTACCATTCCTCCTCCTCTTCTTCCCATTCTTCCTCCGGCTCCTCTTCTTCCCATTCCCACTCTTCTTCCTCTCCCCATTCCTCTTCTTCCCACTCTTCCTCCTCTTCTCCTTCTTCCTCTTCTATATCCCAACTCTTCTTCTTAGCCAAGAATGTTCACACTCCTCTCTCTTCAAGAAGCTTGCAATGCAATGAAGACATATTTAAATTTAATTGTTTTAGGAGAATTCTAAATTGTGTGAAGCTTACTGGGAAATTTATGGAAATGTAGAAATAGATTAGTGGAATTTTAAACACTAGAGCTCTATCTTAAGGTCTTCAGAGGTTAAAGCGACAGACTGCCTCTTCTCGATACGTTCAATCATACCGTCTCTAATCCAAGCAATACGGTCTGAAACATCTATCATCTTCAAGTCGTGAGTAGCACATATGACCGTAGTATTCCTCTCAACTTTAAGCCTATAAAGCAGGTTAACTATAGCGAAGCCCGTGTTTAAATCTAGGTTCCCCGTAGGCTCATCAGCTAGAACGATCGAAGGATCATTTGCCAACGCTCTAGCGATTGCAACTCTCTGCTGCTGTCCACCGGACAGCTCAGTAGGCCTATGATAGAGTCTATCTCCAAGACCGACGGTTTTCAGAAGCTCCTCAGCCTTTTTAACCCTATCATCCTTCCTCTTACCAGTGAAAACCATCGGTAGAGCTACATTATCCAAAGCCGTTAACACAGGTATTAAGTTGAAAGTCTGAAAGATGTAGCCGATTTTGTGGGCTCTAAGCCAAGCCTTCTCTCTCTTACTCATCTTAGCTATCTCTATTCCATCAATTAACACGGATCCCCCTGAAGGGTCGTCAAGTCCACCTATCATGTTGAAGAGAGTGGTCTTCCCGCTTCCCGAGGGCCCCATCACCGAAAGGTATTCGCCTCTCTCAACCGTTAAATCTACCCCTCTTAAAGCGTGGACAATTTCACCTCTAAGAGTATACTGCTTTTTAAGTTCTTTGGTTTCAACGACTATTGACATGAAGTACCACAAATTAAGAAGACAAATTATCAACTTAAATTTTTCGGCTATCCTCCCGCAAAACTCTCTTATTTTTACTTCTGCGAAATCTGTTGTCAGTCTTCTGGTCTTTCCAGAGGACGGTGTAAGTGATATTGAAATTTCTTATAGATAAGGCTTTGAAAAAATGGAAAGCCAATCAAAGTAGGCTAGCTTTTTACCTCTATTCTCACCTCTTTTACGTTTAGTCGTTACTCTATGAGTTTCCATAGGATCAACTACACTTTGCCTATGAGCTACTCGCTGTCTAGGTTTTCCCCGTTTCGAAGCACCTGTCTGAAAAGGTTAAGGTTACTATGAAACGTCTCTTCGGCCTGCTCATATAAGATTGCATAAAGCCCACACTATGATAAGTTTAAATTTTTCTATTTATCCTGCAATATTTAAATTGAGGAGAAAATCATAATGACGAATAGTTTTCTCAGAGTTCTCACAGAAGATTTGAGACGTCTTCTTAAAAAGCCAGCTGGTACTTTAATCCGAGGAGCAATCGGTGAAACTACGTACGAACTTAAAGAACTCCTCAAATCCAAGGAGAAGATCAAGCTTATAGCTGTTGGAGACGTGGTCTCCAAAACCATTATGGAAATGGGTTTAAAAGCGGATCTCTACATAACAGATGCAAAGAGTCTAAGGATGCCAGTAGAAGAACTTAATCTAGCAAGTGTTGCTGAAAGAGTCTACAGGGTTCGTAATCCACCTGGGCACATATCGTCTGAGGCTGAAAGCGCCGTTAAAAACGCTTTAGCCAATAAATGTACTTCTTGGGTAAAAGTCAAAGGAGAAGAAGACCTTTTAACTTTAATAGCGATCGCAGAAGCCCCTCTAAACTCTGTACTATACGGTCAGCCGGATGAAGGAATAGTTGTAGTTCAAGTAGACGAAAAGATTAAACAGTGGGCTAGAAGAATTATATGCAGTATGCCTACCATTCAAGAGAATCTCTATAACTCAGAGGAGGAGTAGATTCGAAAATCCATAAAAATTCTCATCGTGAACACAAGTAGATCAGAGAAGCAACATACTGAGCCACGATGCAGGTTGAAATAGGCAAGTCTCTTTATATGGAGATACAGGTTTTTAAGAGCGAGAAGAAATGAAGCCCCTCTTTCCGATGTTGATCTACTCAAGTCGTTTAACATCTATTTCAAGAAGGCTTGAAACTGGGAGGGATGCTTGAGAAATTCTCAAAAATCTAGAGAACAAGACATGATCATTCAAATCAATAAAACATATGTAAGGCGTCTTCTGATAAGTAGAATGAGGGGGATCTTGAGTCAACCTTCACCTAGTGCTTCTAGAGATGAGAGATTTCAAGGGCTAATTGACGCCGCTGGAGAGGCGGCTGAATTTGTAGAGGAGAGGGCTTCAGAAGGCTTCTTATTCGTTGTTCTATGCCATATAGACTGCGATGGATTGGCTTCCGGTGCAATAATGGGTAGAGCTTTAATGAGGATGAATGCGTCTTTCCAAATCAGAGCTATTAAACAGTTTGAAGAAGCCGCTTTAAAAGAGTGTTTTGGAGAATCTCGCGTGATAATTTTGACAGACATGGGGTCTGGAAATTTAGATACGCTTTCGAAGATTGATGGAAGTGAACGTGTAGTCATACTCGACCACCATCAGCCTATGTTAGACTACGTTGAAGAGTTTAAAGGTATTCACGTTAATCCCCACTTCTTCGGATTGAACGGTGCCAGTGATATAAGCGGTTCAGGGATAGCATATATAACGGCTAAGTCGTCGAATCCGTTAAACATCGACCTATCCCCCTTAGCGGTTGTTGGAGCTATTGGAGATATGCAGAATAAGAACGAGGAGAGGAGGCTCATAGGATTAAATGAGACGATTGTTAAGGATGCTGTTGAATCTGGATTGTTAAAAATTGAAAAAGGGCTTATGATGCCTGGTAGAGAAACTAAACGTCTACATGAAGCATTGGCATTAATGTTAACACCTTTCATACCAGGTATATCCGGGGAAGAAGATAAAGCCTTAGTCTTTCTAACAAACATAGACATACCGGTTAAAACTGGGCAATTCTGGAGAACCCCTGCAGATTTAACTAAAGATGAGGAGGTGAAGTTGCTAGACAATTTAACCGCCTACATGGCTTCTAAGGGTGTAGCCCAAGAGGAGATAATGCAACTCATCGGAGAATCCTACGTACTTACAAATGAGCAGAGATTTACACCACTACGTGATTGTAGAGAATACTCTACTCTTCTAAACGCATGCGGTAGACTCGGTAAGTATGGGCTTGGAATAGCAATCGCTATGGGTGATAGGAGTAAAGGCACGTTGAATGAGGCGTATGTTACACTCGACACCTATAGGAAAAACTTGGCCACTCTTATAGATGGAGTGTTTCAAAATCCATCTAGGCTTATAAACACTGATGAATTAGTCATAATCAACGGTTCAGGTCTAGTTCCTGAAGCTCTCTTGAGTACAGTTGCAAGCATACTCTCATCTAATTATGCAAAGCCTTTAATAGCCTTCACAGATACGTCTGAAGGCATGGTTAAAGTATCTGCAAGAGCCCCTAGAACAATTGTAAATTCTGGCGTCAACATAGCCTATGTAATAGCTGAAGCAGCTAAATCCGTTGGTGGAACTGGAGGTGGACACGACGTAGCAGCTGGAGCATTAATACCAGTTGAAAGGAGGAGCGAGTTCCTGAGAATCGTCTCCAGTCTTTTAAGGAAACCGTAGACTCTAGACCAATCTTGAAAAGGTTCTACATTGACAGCTAAACCACGTCTACTTAAAACTTTTATGGTTAAGCCTCTACTATAGTGTGTAGGTATCTCATTGGATGAAGTTGAACTTAAAATCCATTTAGAAGATAAATTTAAGGCGATAGTTCTCTTAAAAGCCTTAGAACCGGATAATAAAGTTCTCCCTGTAGGGCTCACCATAAAAAGTGAAGTATCTGATTCGACGTTAATTATAAGGATAGAATCTAACGTTAGAGTGGAAACCCTTCTTAACACGTTGGATGACTTACTAATGTGCTTCTTAACAGCGGAAAAATGCATCGGATCTGTGGAAGGTAGGGTAGAAACATAAATTATTAGGTTAATAGTAATCTTCCTCAAACCCTATACATCGGTTTTAAAGCGCCCCTCCTATACTGCCATTTGATGGACTACCAAGGCGAATGTAGAGCTATCTGAAGGGAAATATTTAATTAAAGGAGTTAGCTTTCTTTGGAAGCTGAGCGGTATGTCAAAAGTGCGGCGAGCTAGGGATAAGTGGAAAGCTAAAATCTGGTATAGGATCTACTCGCCTAAATACTTTGGCGAAGTTGAACTACCATCTATACCAGTTACAGAAGGTCAGAATCCAGTCGGTAGAACGGTGGAGACCACGCTCTTCGATTTAACTCAGGACCCGGCCCACCAGACGATTATAATGCGTTTTAAGATTCAGGAGACTAAAGAGCTTAGGGCTGATACATTCTTCAGTGGACATGAGTATGCTAGAGACTTTTTGAGGAGCCTCGTACGTAGAGGCAGCTCTAAGATAGACGCCATAGTAGACGTCAAAACCAGAGACGGCGCACTTATAAGGGTCTACCCGATAGCTTGCACCGCTCATAGAATAAACTCTTCTCAGAAGAAAGCCATAAGAATGCTTATGTTTAAGATAATTGAAGAAAAGGCTAATAATTTGAACTTTGACCAGTTTGTTCAGGAAATGATTTTAGGTAAAATAGCTTCAGACATATATAATGAAGCTAAACACGTAACTCCGCTGAGGCATGTAGGGTTTAAGAAGTCTAAAGTCTTATCCATAGAGGGAATGCTGAGGGCATAGTCCTCAGAAGTATCCATTTAAACTCAAGAACTATGAAAATCCTTCACAGGGTTTGAAAAAGTATCTATACAAGTGGTCTGAAACCATACGGTACTTTTCAAATAGCTTGGAATACTCAATACTGTTCTCAACAGTGGGATTGAAAACTTTAGTAAGTTTAACAGTAGAATCACAAGCATCGTTTAAACTCTTATAGTAGCCCAGCGTTTTAGCCGCTAGAATAACAGCCCCTAAGGCAGAGCTTTCCTCGGTAGATGTTAAAAACACAGGAGTTTGAAAAACATCTGCTTGAATTTGATTTAGAAGATTTATTTTAGCTCCTCCGCCACCCACCCTAATCTCCCTAA
>JAWCKO010000076.1:0-6297 GCA_038851915.1 Bathyarchaeia archaeon | reverse complement strand
CGTACTACGCTGAGGCGCTAAGAGAAGTCTCAGCCGCTAGAGAAGAGGTTCCAGGTAGAAGAGGATATCCAGGGTACATGTACACGGACCTGGCATCCATATATGAAAGAGCAGGTAGAATCCGAAGTCGCAAGGGCTCCGTAACTCAGATACCTGTTTTAACGATGCCGGAAGATGATATAACACACCCGGTGCCAGATTTAACAGGTTACATTACTGAAGGTCAGTTAATCATGGATAGAGACATGTACCGACGTGGAATATATCCGCCGATAAATCCTCTCCCATCCCTCTCAAGACTTATGGATGCGGGCATAGGTTCGAGTAAGACTAGAAAAGACCACAAGCAGCTCTCAGATCAACTTTACTACTGTTACGCTGAAGGTAGAGCTATGAGGGAAGCTGCTATGATCTCAGGTGAAGCTGGTTTATCTGAAAGAGATAAACTCTATTACAATTTCGCAGAGGAATTTGAAAGGAAGTTCGTAAACCAGGGTTTTTACGAAGACAGGGATATTGAGAGGACATTAGATATTGGATGGGAGCTTCTTTCAATATTTCCTGAATCGGAGCTCGTTAGAATAGACCCGTCCATTATAAAGGAGTATCATCCAAAGTACAGGAGGAGTTAAAACGTCTGTTGAACTAGCATCTGTTCCAATAACCAGGGAAGGGCTTTTAACGCTTCAGAAGAGGAAGAGTCTAGCATTAGCTGTATTAGATTTATTGAATAGAGATTTAGAAGTTTTGGTGAAGGAGTTCTTTCGTTTAATCAAAGAAGTGGAAGATGCCAGATGGAGATTGTACGAAAACCGACGTGAAACCTATAGGCATTACGCTGAAGCTGGAATGGTTTTAGGTACTAGAAGAGTTAGACAATTAGCCTTAACAATAGTGGAGGAAGACGTGTTGAAAGTTAAAGTAAAAGAGAAAAGAATGGTCGGAATCCGTCTCCTCAATGTTTTAATACCGTCTGTAGAGCCTATAGAGAAGCCAACAGCTTTACTGAATTACAATCTACTAGATACATCTGCTGTTGTGGAGGATATGGTGACTAGAGTAAGAGATTCTCTTGGAATAATTGTCAGAGTTATTGAAGCTGAAGCGGCTCTTGATGCAATAGCACAAGCTATGGGGATTACAAAGAGGAGAATAAACATCATACAATATAGGATCATACCCAGTATAGATAGAATGATAAGGTATATAGAATCCATTTTAGAGGAGAGGGCTAGAGAAGACGCTATAAGGATAAGGATTTTGCAGAGAAAAAGAAAAGTTCGCTCAGCTGCTACAGCATCGTGAGCATCATGAGGGCTATTATTAAGGCGTATATGGCAATAGCTTCTATGAACACGATGTAGATAAGCGTAGAAGAGGCTATTTCAGGTTTTTCTGCCACAGCACCTATAGCTGCTGATGCTGCGCGTGAGAGAGCCAACGCGACAAGACTAAGTACTATGGCAATCATTATACCTATAATAAAAAAGGCTACATTTCTTTCACTAAGCACTTTACCAATTACATCGCCAATTGTAGTATTACTATCAGACGTAGAGTCATTTGCCTCAGCTTCCATGGTTGCAATTGGTAGAGCCATCATTATAATTATTGCAATTACTAAAACCACTTTCTTATTGAGACATGTCATATGAGTAGTTTTTCAAGTCGTTGCTTATATAAATTTCTTTTGTTCTACAGCTCTCTAACTACGAATCTTATTGTTAGAGCAACCGCCTCTAATAATGTCTGAAGTCAATGGATTTATCACCGGATTGTAAAGCGCCATTTAACGGTCTCCTCTCTAATGGGCTCTATCAAAGATTGTTGTAAGGTGTTTACCAACGGAAACTTTATAATCTGGCTTAATGCCTCTATTAACCCAGTTGAGCAGTATAGCTATCATTGCGGATAAGGATACTGCTACTCTTTTTAAACTTGCAGGGTTAAAATTCAGCTTAATCGCTAATTCTCCCGAAGAGGCTGAAAAAACTTTAAAAATGCTTATGGAAAAAAGGCTCGCCGCAGTGATTATTACAAAGAACCTGGCTCAACAGATTCAACAAACCATATCCAGCCTTAAGAGGGGGCGGAAATACCCAATTATAGTAACCATACCTGGTGTAGGTGAACCGATAGAGAAAGAAGTGGTTACAATACATGAATATCTAAAAAGGTCCCTAGGTATTGAATTAAAAGCAGAAGAGCGTTAAGATAACTTAACAATTATTTAACCTTGCTGCTTGTCATTCTGGTTAAGTAGGCATATGTAATTTTCTCTCCTACAATTTCATCGAGGGATTTTCAAAGGAGTCCCACCTCTCATATATAAAAAGGTTTAACGTAATTATGACAGGCTATTATTATTAAGTTGCACTTCCCACGTACTATTAACCTGTCTTCATAGGGCGACGCGCCTCTTGAATGTAGAAGTCTTTGAAGATTTTTAGGATTAACGTTTTTCTGTAGCCATTAAGTGTTATGGTTTCTCTTCCAATGGGCTCTATTAAGCATAAATGTAACATATAAATAAGCTCTGCTGGCTATCTATTGGTGATCCTGCTTGAAAGCCGCTTTTATAGATAAGCCTAATAGTTTAAACATTATAGATAAGAATGTTCCGTCAATTAAGCCTAGAGAGGCCCTTATAAAGGTTCATGCATGCGGAGTATGCGGTACAGATTTACATATATATGAAGGGGTTATGCCTTGGGCTAGGCTTCCATTAATTCCAGGTCATGAGTTTTCTGGTATCGTCGTAGATGTTGGTGAAGATGTAAACGGTATATCTATTGGAGATGCTGTTGCAGTAGATCCAAATATAACATGTGGCTTATGCCGCTACTGTAGAAGCGCCAGGCGAAACCTGTGTCCTAATGTTGAGTCTATAGGTGTTACTAGGGATGGAGGCTTCGCCGAGTATGTATTAGCTCCAGTATCGCAGTTGTATAGGGTTCCAAGTGGATTAGGCCTCGATGAAGCTGCTTTTACAGAGCCTGTAGCTTGCTGTTTACACGGTATTACAAGGCTATCGATTAAGCCGGGTGAAGACGTTTTAATCGTTGGAGCAGGACCAATAGGACTGATACATCTTCAACTGGCTAAAAGGACGGGGGCTGGAAAAGTCATAGTTGTCGAGGTGAACGATATGAGGCTTAGATTGGCTGAAAGGCTTGGAGCTGATTTAACGGTAAATCCATCTAGAGAAGACGTCACAGAAACTGTCAACCGTTTTCTAAGAGGTAAAGGTGTTGAAGCCGCTATAGATGCTGCTGGCGGTTCTACCCCGCTTACGTTGGCTTTGAAATGTCTGGAGCCGGGTGGCCGTCTACTGGCTTTCGGCGTAGCTTCTGAAACCGACACATTGGCTATCAAACCATACGATATTTACAAGCGTGAGCTTACGCTCATAGGGAGTTTTATCAACCCATATGAGATGGACAATGCCTTAAACCTACTGGCATCCGGTGCTATAGACGTTAAACCGCTGATAAGCCACATAATAGGTCTGGAGGATCTTGAAAAAGCTCTTAAACGTGAAATACTAAATGCTATAAAGATTCTGGTTAAACCCTGCTGATAAGTCTCTACACGATAACTTTTAATCACTCTTCTCTCTCCATTTTCTTCTTTCTGGTAACCCTTATGTCTGTTATTCTCGTAAGGGGGTATTGTCCGTTTTCATCTTTCTCAAACTGTTTACACATGTCGAAAATCGTGAGTAGCGCGGTCGTAACACCTACGAGGGCTTCAAGCTCGACTCCGGTTTTAGCTACAGATTTAACTGTTACAGTCGCTTTAACGCCGTTTTCAGCCACCTTAAGCTTAACATCTATAGACGTTATTGAGGCTATTGGATGAGCCAACAGTATTAAATCCGGGGTTTTCTTAACCGCGTTTATGGCTGCGAGTTGAGCGGCTGATATTACATCTCCCTTCGGGATTTTCCCCTCCTTGATGGCGGATACTGTTTCAGGTTTAAGTATGATAAGTCCCTGGGCTTCAGCCTCCCTATAAACCTCCTTTTTACCGGTTATATCAACCATTTCAACGCCCATGTTATTAATTCTAAACTTGAAACCGTCTAATTTATATTTACTTGCTTGGGAAGTTATTCTGATCGTGATGAGGGATTTTTCAGAAAAGCTTTCTAAATTTAAAGGTTTTATAACTGGTTCTCAAATCGACGAGTTTTTCAAAGAATTCGATATTAAATTCGGAGCTGGAGTCTGGGCCGCCGGAGACTTCTCAGATAGATTCAATAGAACTGGATACTTCCCAGAAATGCCGTCCGACTTAAAATCTAAACTCAAACGCATCCATGAGGCTGGCATAGAGGGGGCGGCTCTGATAAATGCTCAGTTCGTAAAATCCGATTATACAGTCGATTGGAATCTTGTAAATGAAGCTGAAGAGTACATGGGTGAATTAAAATTAAAGCCTGCTGGTTTAGCGTTAGACCTATCGGGTTTTCCGAAGTGGAAGCTTGGAACTTTAACAAATCCAGATACACGTCTTAGGGAGGACGCGTTAAATAATATTCTTGAAAGCTTAGAAATAGCAAAGCAGTTAAAGACAGATGTTGCTTCTCTATGGCCTGGTCAAGATGGTTGGGATTACAGTCTAGAAGTCGATTATGGTAAAAGGCTGGATTGGCTTTATGAAGGATGTTTAACCATTGCTAAGCGGGCTAAACAGCTTGGCTTAACGTTTTCAGTAGAGGCTAAGATTAAAGAGCCTAAAGAAGGGAACATGATAATCCCTACTTCTCAATTTGCACTGCTTCTAGCGAAGTCTATAAATAGGGAGCTTGATTCTAAAGTGATGGGCATAACCATAGATTATGGTCACGAATTGATGTATGCCGTAGAGCCAGCGTTTACAGTATACGCAGCGAAGAAATTTGAAGTACCGCTAGCAGCCTTCCACATAAACACCGCTAAAACACACAGCAACGATGAAGACCGTATAGTAGGTACGGGAGACTTCTGGGCGTTTATAGACTTCCTCTATGCCGCTATAGATGTAGGATATAACGGCTGGATGGTGCTTGATCAATTCTCGTATAGAATGGATCCCGTTGAGGCATTAAGACTTTCCAAGGAGTTCTTCGCAAACTTCTACAAGAAAGCCCTAGCCATATACGGCTCAAAAGATGAATTTGAGAAGATCAGAGACACTGGTGATCAAGCTAGAATATTACATTATATCAAAGGCCTCATAAATCAGTAATCCCTCTTCTTTTTTGGTAATACGCAAACCTTCACCATGTTAAGTTCGTTTGAGTCTAACGTTTCTAAGGTCGGTTTACAAGATCAGCCGTCAATTTTTAGAAGAGCCTATAGCCTACCGGTCTTCTTCACAAAAACTATTATTGTAGAAATGTAGAATATTTCCTCTAGATTAGAACTTGCAGGGATATGATGAGGTTGATCCGTAGTATGAGGGAAACCATAATAGCCGCCTCAACTCATAATATTAAAAAGCCTTTTGTCGGTTGGCTTAGAGACATACATTCTCTGGGTTTTCGGCATCTGGACGTTGAGTTTTTCAAAATCATAGATGAACCATACACTATTGGAAACAGCGTTGGTAGGCTTAAGTCGATAGATGGCGAGGCAGTTCAGGAACTTAAACATTGGGTTGAAAGCAACATGATAAAGGTAATCTCCTTTGAGGCTGGGTCTCTTCTCGTAGATGATGATAAAAGGCTTAGAAAATCCGTCGCCAGAATTCGTGAAGTCATTTCTACAGCTCTCTTATTTAAATGTCCAATTGTCAGCGTCACTCCATCGTCGTTCAAAGAGAATGTTTCAAGAGAAGACATCGTCAGAAGTTGTAGAGTTTTGATGGATGAATGCGGCAGTTACAATGTTAAGCTTTCCCTTGAGAATGGCGAAGTAAGCTCAATTAAAATTCTAAGGAGACCTGAAGATATAAGCTATGTGATCGATAAAATAGGTTCGCCGTCTTTAGGCATTTGTCTGGATGTTGCCGCGGCTGCCACTATAGACTTCAATATTGTATCTTACATATCGCAATTCATAGACTACGTTGATATAATCCATATAAACGATGTGACGAAAGACCTTAAATTTAAGAACCTTATAGTGGGATTAGGTGACCTGGAGTTTAATCCTTTTATGAGCATCGTTAAGAAACATAAGATTCCATTGGTTATAGAGATATACTCTGGTTATGGGCCTGTAGACCTTTTTCTATGTAAAAGACAGATAGAAAAAATTCTCCATCATGTAGACTGCTAAACTAGATTAGTTAACTCCTTTTGAATGATCG
>JAWCKO010000075.1:2847-6322 GCA_038851915.1 Bathyarchaeia archaeon | reverse complement strand
AGATAACAGTTCTAGATCCTGCTAAAGCCTACGACTTCTATACATGGGAAGTCTTCAACAATATATGTGAAGGTCTTCTCAAATATAAGCCGGGAACGACCGAGCTAGAGCTTGGAATAGCTGAATCTTACGACGTAAGCCCTGATGGAAGAGTCTATACTTTTAAACTTAGGGAGGGGTTAAAGTTTACAGATGGAGTCGACTTAGATGCTTCAGCTGTTAATACTCTTATTGAAAGAGTTATGAGGCTGGGATTAGACCCTTCATGGCTTGTCTCAGCCTTCGTCGACGAGGTTGAGGCTGTAGACACGTATACCGTTAAGTTCATACTTAAGAAGGCTGTCTCCTACTTCCCAGCTCTAGTAGCAACCCCGCCATACTTTCCAGTAAGTCCCAAATCTTACCCGCCAGATGATGTCGCAGAACCTACGGTAGGCCACTATGGACCGTATAAGATCAAGAGTTGGGTCAGAGATGTAGAATTAATTTTGGAATCAAACCCGGACTACTATGGTCCAATGCCAAAAACCCCTGTATTCGTTGTTAAATTCTACAAAGATGCCTCATCCCTAAGGTTAGCAGTGGAAATGGGTGAAATAGATATAGCTTGGAGGACTCTGAGACCTATGGATGTTCAAGACCTTAAAAGCAGGGGGGTTCTAACAGTGGAGGAAGTGCCTGGACCTTACATTAGATACTTAGTCTTGAGATGTAAAGATGCACCGTTTAATGCCGTCAGTCTGAGAAGGGCTGTAGCTGCGGCTATCGATAGGAAGAGAATCGTAGAGGAGGTTTACAAGGGCACCGTCCAACCACTATATAGTATGATTCCAGCAGGTATGTGGAGTCATATAGATGCTTTTAAAGAAGAGTATGGTGAAAGAAATCTGGAGCTTGCTAGAAGTTTGCTGCAGGAAGCTGGTTATAGTGAGACGAAACCCTTCGAATTTGAACTATGGTATACACCTACACATTATGGAGATTTAGAAGCCGATGTAGCGGCCGTGATAAAGGAAAGCCTTGAAGAAACTGGTATGATGAAGGTTACGTTGAGGAGTGCCGAATGGGCTACATACGCAGCTGAGTATATTTCAGCGGGTGTTATGCCCATATTCCTTCTCGGATGGTATCCAGATTATATAGACCCAGACGACTATACAACGATATTCTTACATTCCGAGTGGTCTCCTGACATGGGTGTGTTTTACAGCAACCCTGAGATGGATGAGCTTCTGGATGAAGCAAGCGTCAGGATAGATATTGAAGAGAGAACATTGCTCTATATAGAGACACAGAAGCTTATGGCTGAGGAGGCACCAGTAATCCCGCTGTTTCAAGGCGTATTACACGTGGTCTTCTGGCCTAACGTGAGAGGGGTGATTTTAGACCCGACCATGCTCCTCAGATACTACCTCATATACAAAGAATAAAAATAAAATTAATTTCCCAATCTATTTTTTTGGAGGAGTATTTTTGTCTTTAAGAATATACGTCGTTAGACGTGTACTGCTTGCAATTCCAATGATACTAATACTCTTAACCATTGTATTTTTAGTAATGCGAGTAGCAGGAGACCCTGTAAGCGCTATACTAGGGGCTCATGCCCCTAAAGAGCAAATTGAGAAAATGAAGGAAAAGTTGGGTCTTAATAACCCTCCTCACATCCAATTTTTAGACTATCTGTGGAAGATTTTACACTTAGATTTAGGTAGGTCGCTAATATGGGGTCAAAGACCTGTATTAGAAGAAATCATGGAGCATTTCCCAGCCACTTTAGAGCTATCTATCTCAGCCTTCCTATTCGGTGTGATTATCGGAATCTTAACCGGAACTTTCTCAGCCTGCAGATATGGCAAGCTACTAGACCACTTCTTCAGAGTCTACGGAATAATAACTTACGCTATCTTCATACCATGGCTAGGCATATCTCTTCAACTTATCTTCGGAGTATACTTAGGATGGCTGCCAACAAGCGGACGTATAGACCCACTTATGGCCCCCAAAACGATAACCGGACTATACGTCTTAGACAGTCTTCTAACGTTTAACATACCGAGTCTAATCAGCGCTATAAGGCATTTAATCCTCCCTACAGTAACTTTAGGATTCTACCTTTCAGGAATATTCACAAGGTTAACGAGAGCTCACATGTTAAATGTGCTTCAAAAAGACTATATAGTGGCTGCGAGGGCAAGAGGGCTCTCAGAGAGAAGGGTGATCTATAAGCATGCGTTGAAAAACGCATTTATCCCTATATTGACGATGATGGGCCTACAGTTTGCAGCACTATTGGCAGGCGCCATATTAACAGAAACGACTTTTTCTTGGCCCGGCATGGGGACCTTCCTCACCGAAAGAATTCTATACAGAGATTTTACAACAGTCCAAGGGACTATTGTATTCTTCGCCTTCCTAGTAGTCTTAGTAAGTCTGATAGTAGACATCATATATGTCTACATAGATCCTAGAATCCGCTACTGAGAGGTGAGGCCAATATGCTACTCTCAAACATCATCTCCTCCATTTTAAGAAGACCTAAATTTAAAAGGGGGGTAAAATACTATTTCACTTCCGTAGGATTTGCCATAGTAGTGTCTTTCATCTTAATGGCTCTATTGGCTTCCTTCATAGCGCCCTACGACCCTGTAAAGAAGGCTGGAAACCCCCTTGAAAGTCCAAGCTTTAAGTTTCCCATGGGTACGGATGGTCTTGGACGAGACATTTTAAGTAGAATCATATATGGGACAAGAATCGTTCTACGAATCACACTAATGTCCATGACTTTGTCCTTTCTAATAGGAGTCCCCATAGGACTTCTATCAGGTTATGTGGGGGGTAAACTGGATAGCGTAATCTCACTATTTATGGACAGTCTCTATGCTTTCCCTGGCCTGGTTTTAGCCATAGCTTTAGCTGTTATGCTTGGTCCAGGCGAAATATCGATGGGAATGTCGTTGACCGCAGTATATATACCAACATACTTTAGGATGATCAGAGGGGAGGCTCTGTCTGTTAAGGAAAACTTATTTGTAGAAGCAGCTAAAGCGATAGGCGCAAAAGATAAGACAGTGATGTTTAGATATATACTTCCCAATATCATTCCATCTCTACCGATAATCTTGTCGCTTAATGCTGCAGACGCCGTTCTCACAGCCGCGGCTCTAAGTTTCATTGGGCTTGGTATAACTGCTCCTACGCCGGATTGGGGTTTTGACCTAAGGATGGGATATCCCTATCTTACGTCAAAAATATGGTGGCCTAGCACTTTCCCAGGGCTTATGATAGTCCTCTTAACCCTTGGGTTCAGTCTATTTGGAGAAGGACTTGCTGAAATCTTAAATCCTAGGTTGGTCAGAAAATGACCTCCATGAAACGAAGCCCTCTCCTTTCATTAGAAAACCTGAAAGTTTACTACTATGCAGATGAAGGTGTTGTTAAAGCGGTAGACGGCGTAAACTTTAACATGGATAGAGGC
>JAWCKO010000075.1:0-2837 GCA_038851915.1 Bathyarchaeia archaeon | reverse complement strand
GTGGGGGAATCTGGATCTGGTAAGTCTACTTTAGGTCTATCTATACTTAGGCTGGTATCTCCACCTGGTAAGATGGTGGGTGGCAAGGTGCTCTTCAATGGAATAGACCTTGTTACGTTAAGTGAAGATAAAATGCGTAAAATTAGGGGAAAGCGTATAAGTATGGTTTTCCAAGATCCGATGACGTCGCTGAACCCTCTGATGAAAGTTGGTGATCACATCGTTGAGACAATAATATCTCATGAAAAGGTTCCCCGTGAGGAAGCCGTTGAAAGAGCCCATGCTCTTCTCGAAGACGTAGGCATACTACCTGAAAGGTTTAACGATTATCCGCATCAATTGAGCGGAGGGATGAGGCAGAGGATTATGATAGCCTTAGCATTATCTTTGAAACCAGATTTAGTGATAGCTGACGAGCCCACGTCTGCGCTCGACGTTATAGTTCAATATCAGATTTTAGAGCTTATGAGAAAACTTAAACAGGTATATGGTATGGGGCTGATTCTAATAACGCATGATGTTAGCGTAGTAGCAGAAGTAGCTGATAGGATAGCGATAATGTATGCAGGTCAACTCGTAGAATATAGCGATGTAAATTCATTCTTCAATAGTCCTTTACATCCATACTCAGAGGCTCTATTGGAATCTATACCTAACATCCAGCTCTCTGACCAGAAGCTAAAGTATATACCGGGTATACCGCCTAATCTCATCAACCCGCCTCAAGGATGTAGATTCCATACGAGATGTCCTTATGCGGGGCCTCGATGTAGAGAAGTAGACCCGCAGAGTGTGGAATTTGAAAGAGGGCGGTTTGTAAAATGTTTTAGATATTTATAGTAAACACTTTTGAGGATGTAATATATGATTCAAGTAAAAGATTTAAAGAAGTACTTTCCTGTACAAAGGGGTCTTCTAGAAAGAGTACTAAGCAGGAAAGTTGAGTATATTAAAGCGGTAGATGGCGTCAGCTTTGAAATAAGTAAGAGGGAAATCTTCTCTCTAGTAGGTGAAAGCGGATGCGGTAAAACTACAACTGGAAGACTTGTTCTACGGCTGATAGACCCTACATATGGCCTTATCATTTTTAAGGAAAGGGATATAACATTCCTTAAAGGTGAAGAGCTTAGAAGGCTTAGGAAAAATATGCAGATTATTTTTCAAGATCCCTATGCATCACTGAATCCACGTATGAGAATAGGTGACGCTGTCGGGCATCCGCTTGAAATCCACGGCATAGCGGAAGGAGGTGAAAAGAAAAGAATGGTATTTGAGACACTTAAGAAGGTAGGTTTAGAGCCTCCAGAGAAATTTTATAATGCCTATCCTCATGAGCTCAGTGGGGGGCAGAGACAGAGAGCCGCCATAGCTAGGGCTATAATAGTTAACCCTGAATTCATAGTAGCGGATGAGCCTATATCAATGATAGACGTTTCCCTCAGGTCTAGAATACTTGAGCTTATGAAGCAATTGCAGAATGAATTGGATTTATGGAGCTAGGCTCAAAGAAGGAGATATTCTCAGACCCTGGACACCCATACACAATAGCTTTACTTTCCGCCGTACCCATACCAAACCCTAAGGTGAAGCGGAGACGCATAGAGTTAAAAGGAGAGGTGCCCAGCCCTATAAATCCACCTTCAGGATGTAGATTCCACACAAGATGCCCTTTTAAAGAGGAAATGTGTGAAACAGAAAAGCCGCAGTTCGTAAAAATTACGGAAAACCACTATGTAGCATGCCATAAAGCACAGACTCTTAGTATTAATTGACGTCGCACCTAGAATAACCATGTATAAAAATTCTTAGATGTTTCTAAACGAATAGTGAGGCGAAAACAGTTCTAGAGTCCTATTGGAAATGAGGAGGTTTAAAAGAATCCACTGTCTCCATAAGCTCTCCTAGGATGTCGCTAAAACTGTTTTTCAAATAAGTGATGGCTCTCAATGGAATAGTATTCCTCTAAAGATTGAAGTAAAAAAATGAAAGGTTTTATATTCCTGCTTGAGTTATGGATTATGAGGTTTCTATGAGTGCTCCTTCAGACGAGGAAATTAATAAACTTGCTACGGAAATTCAGCTTTTAGAGGCGACTTTAAACGTTATTAAGTCAAGGCTTGATATGACGGAGGCTACTTTAAACGAGTCTCAAATGGCTCTTGAAACGTTAAAGGCTCTAGAATCTGCTAAAGAAGGTGACGATATACTTGTTCCTATTGGGGCAGGCTCCTACATATTCGCTAAAGTCGAAAACATCAATAAGGTTGTTGTAGGTGTCGGTGCAAATGTGTGCGTGGAGAAGGGTATTAAAGAATCCATAGATATGATCAACGAACGTATCGCTAAACTTGAACAGATTAAAGCTTCTCTCCAGCAACAGTTCATACAGGCCTCCCAAAGACTTGACGAAAATAGAGGGAATCTTGAACGTTTAATAAGGGTTAGGGAGGCTGGTGGCTCTGCTAGAAAGCCTTAGAAAAGCCTTCTCCCTATTAGTAGAGAAAATTAGCTTGGAAGAGCTAAACCCTGAGAAGATTAAGCCTTTACTTGAGGATTTCAAGATCGAACTTGTGAAAAATGACGTAGCTTATAGTGTAGCTGAAAACATATGTTCAGAAGTTGCTGAAAAGCTTTCAGGCGTTAAGGTTAAAAGGTTTGAAGATATTAAACCTACTGTTAAAAATACGCTGAGACAGGCTCTCCTAGAGAAATTGTCAACATCTCATCATAAGGATCTAATCGAAACCGTTGAGTTTAAACTATCTGCGAAAGAGCCAGCCGTCATACTATTCGTGGGAGTCAACGGCTCTGGTAAAACCTTAACAGTGGCGAAGGTT
>JAWCKO010000074.1:0-6325 GCA_038851915.1 Bathyarchaeia archaeon | reverse complement strand
ATAGATTCAACTCTCTACATAGTAGTGAGAAAAGTGTTACCAAAGTGATATTCAAGCCATATAGTTTTTTACCTTCTAAGCAAAAAAGAAGCTGATTACCAGAAGACTTATTGTAAAGTAGCTGAGTCTATTTTCAGAAGCTTCAGTCTCCTTCACCTGAATTAGGTATTTCAGTACCTTCTTTGAGCATCATCTTTTCCATGACGTTTCGAGACGACTTTATTCCTCCAGCTATTGGGAAGGGTTTCTTTAACGAATAGACGTATGGTATGGCTATGTCGACTTTATCACTCTCTTGTACGGCTTTAATTATCTTCTTCGTCAGCTCATACATTATTCTTGGTCTTTCAGTAGCAATTGTCATAAACCGTAGCCTCATGAATACGCCGTACCAATCTGATACGTCGGCACGGATATAAGGCTCTTGCCCAGTTGTCTTTATAATATCTGCTGTTACCTCCTTAGCCGCATCAAGGAGTATTCTTTCAGCTTCATCCCAATCGGAGTCGAAAGTGATCCTTAAAACAAATTCATCAAGTATATATGCTGGTCCCGTTTTCTCATCACTTTTTTCAAATCTCTTACGGAAGAGTTTAATCAATTCCTCCTGTTCCTTAGGCGTATAGTTGATGACCAAAGTACTGAAGAGTAAAGCATTAGGTATAAGTATGGTTCTATTCGCCGGCTCTTCGCTTCCAACGCTTCCGCCAACTTGGTTAAGCACAGTGTAGAGTGGTGAAACAGCTATAACATCACCTACTAAACCATAAGAGGGAAGTTGAACTCGATCGCCGACACTGAAAGGACGAATAATAGATATAAGTAGCCAGCCAGCTAACCCACTGACAGGACCCTGTAAAGACCATCCGAGGAACATTCCCCCGAAAGCTGCAAATAGTGTTCCAAGTGCTCCAAGCGAGAACCAATAACTTATGATAGCGATAACCCCAATGAGTATAAGGGCTGCTTTTACAACCCCGTTAATCATAACGACTTCGCCTTCTTTCGCTCCAGCCTTAAGCATGGCTGATTTAACTATTAGTGAAATTACGATATAGGCAATGGTGAGCCCGGCTGATAAAATAAGGACATAGATGAACTTCGTTGCATAGCCACGTGTTAATGCTTCAAGAACTTCGGCGCCTCCAAATAGATAGTACCATAATCCTATTGCTAAGACTAGAATTATGAAAATCCAAGAAATCTTCCTACGCATTTGAAACAACCTCCCAAGTAGCAGTAGGGCTCTCACATATTTATATGATTCTCTTTAAAAAGTACTACGGAAATAAATGGTAAACCGACCACGTTCAAATTTGAGCCTCTTTAATCGCAGGCCTGATAGGGTTCTAAGGGTTTTCATGTTATCCCAAGCCATACACCTATCTGCCCTCCGAAATAGACTAAAACGGTGAAAAGGATGAATCTTGTTGTGAAGGTTAAGATCAGGAAAATATCGAGACGTGTCTTCAAAAGTCCACAGAAGAGGGATAGTAGCTCTACCGGTAGAACCGGGATGATTCCAAAGATTACGTAGATAATCCAGCCCCATCTCCCCCATAGATTTGAAATGTCTTCAAGTTTACCCTCACCAAGCTTTTTCACAACATATGGTCTTCCCAGTCTGTAAGCCAAGCCATAATTGATTGCCATACCTATTGTAAATCCGGTTGTTGCAACAATAATTAATGCTATCGGAGGAAGACCGAAAGAAGCTGCTACTATTACTAGAGCTGGGCTTCCAAGAGGTATTACAGTTCCTGCAAGTATAGTTGCAATGAAAATACCTACAATACCATAGTTATCAAAGAAGGCTTTCACATCTGGTAGAAGCTGTTCTACACCAAAATTTAGAGTTTTCAACATTAAAATAGTGGTTAGACCGACAATTGCTACTACTGATCCTAGGGCGACTGGTCCTTTAACCCATGGGGCTCTAATAATGTCTGAAAGCTTCTTCTCCGTTTTCTTTCCATCAACTGTAGACATTTAAACCACCTAGTTTAATGCCATGCGATTTTCACCATTTACTTTAAGCTTCCTATCCTTTATTCCATTGAAGGGAAAAAGGGATTTGTTCAATGGTTTTCAGCGGGCTACTATCCAGGTAGTCGAAGCAGGATTTGTACGATCATGAATATGGTGAAAGCTACTAGTATTACTATCCATATTTTCCTAAATCTCTCCATGGATTTTCTCTCTTTTACGGCTTTCTCTTCACATCTTGGAGAGCAGTATTTTTCATTGGGTGGGATGACTCTTCCGCAGATTTCACAGTGTCTATGGTCTAGGACATCAACCGCTTCAACCTCTTTCCGCTTCTTAGGTTTTTGGGTCAAAGACTACACCTAAAGTTTAATTTTTTCAAGCTCCTTTTAAATTAAACGTTAATTATGGCTTTTAAAAAATTCGGCTGGTGGGGTTTTGAGGTAGCGATACCTGACAACTGGGATATAAGCATAGATAGAGGAGGCTATGATAAGGGATATGTTCGAATAGACGACCCTAAAGTGCCTAGGCTGGAGATTTCATGGGAGCCTTATAAGAAAGATAAAATTAAATCTCTTGATGAAATCTCTGAAGATATCAAAAAGGAATTGCGGAAGAAGAGTAAGGATATTAAATTTATAGGTAAAGGTGGTTCTGCAAGGATCGCAAAACATACGGCTAAATATCTTCATTGGAGGATAGATGAATTTGAGGGGTATGTTGTTTTCTGGTATTGCGATGGGAATTTAAAATTTTATCGGGTTCAATTGTTATTTAAACGTGATGAGTATTGGAGTTTTAAGAAAACGATTTTAGATGTTTTAAAATCTTTTAAATGTCATGTTAAAAGCGATGTTTATAGTTGGACTGTTTTAGACTTCAATTTGAAACTCCCCAAGGATTTTAAACTCATCAGTAGAAGCTATAAATTGGGCAATATTACGCTTGCTTTTGAATCTAAAAATTCATACATATTTATAAATAGGATAAGCGTCGCTGATGTCCTCCTAGAAGAGAAGTATGAAGGCGATCTTATAAACGTATTAGAGAACGAGCATTTACCTAACGTTAAAACGAGGCTTAAGATATCTAAGTTCAAGTCTTCTAGGAGTTTTCAAGACGAGTTTCATAGTGGGCTTATAATGAGCTCTTCCTACAAAATCGGCCTCATAATGCCTAAAGAGTTTTCCGTGAGGACGAGAATATGGCTCTGCAAGAAAGCCAATAAGATATACGCTGTCACAATAGCTGTTAGAAAAAGTCCAGAGTCGGATAAATTTAGAAGACGACTGGAAACTTTATTATCTACATTATGCCCATAAATTATGTAGAGGTTTCCCCTTTGAAGCTTCCAGGCGTCTTCTCTAAGATTTTAGGTAGGAAAAAGCCTGAAGAAGTGCCGAGCATAGATAAAGACGTCGTATTAAACTTGGCACCTATACGGAACCCCGCTGTAACTTGGAGGAGATATAAGAGTGGTGAAGTGGCTTTAATAGTGTCTGTTAGGAAGAAGGGTTTAATGGCGCGTAGGGATAAGTATGAGAGGGAGAAAAAGATAATACTCGATAAAATAGGCTCCTATGTTTGGACTCTATGTGATGGAGATCATACTTTTAAAGAAATAGTTGACTCTCTTGTTGAAAACTATAAGCTACATAGACGGGAAGCTGAAATATCTCTCGCAAAATATTTAGACGTTCTTTCTAAGAAGGGTGTGATAAGCTTCATGCCCAATAAGCTCTCCCTCCTTAGAGAGGAGAAGCCGGAATCTTAAAGCTTCCAAAGTCAGCTGAAATCCTCAACTTACTTACAAAAGTTGACGTATTTTGGTATCTTCTTCATCTGAAGATTTTAAACAGTGGGTGGCTTCTATCTATTTGAACTTGTTTAAAACGCATATTATAGGCTACGTAGCTTGATATAACTGCGCAGGCTGGATACACGTATTTAGCATGTGAAATAGGCCCGTAGAGTATGAAATTAGCACCCATAACTATAGGTAGTATTTGCGAAGCAGCATCGCAACATTTGAATGCTTCTGGCTGAAGGTCTTTCACTTTTTTCCACAGTGAGATCGCATTAGCTGGGCCACAGCCAACTGGTAGACCTGTTTCAGCCTTAACGTTGTAGACGGTTTGAGACGCTAAACCTATATCTGGCATGTCGAGAACGCATACGTCTATGAGTATCTTTTCAGCGCCGGCCTTCATAGCAGCTTCAATCAAACCTGGTTTACCGTTTAACTTGGTTAGGGTTTTCAACCTCCCTCTAGGGGTAGGGTTTCTAGGATTGAACAATTGGAGGACGACGTTTTTTAAACCAGACTCTTTTATCGTAGTGAGCTCCTCCTCTTTATAATTTACGTCTAGAGAATTGTATATGACTCTGCTGGATAGGCCAACTTCACCTATGTATTTGACGGCTTGTACTCTAACGTCAGACGTCACACCGTCTAGTAGAAATGGGCTATTAGTTTTATCCGCTACGAATTCTACGAATCTTATAAGTGCTTCAGCATTATGCCCTACGACGTCTATAATCCTCGGAAGACCATACTCGTCGGATATTTCAGCTTCTTCGTTGAGTAGTTTTTCAGCTCTAGTTTCATCGAATAGTCCTTTAACCTCATCTAAAACTATCTTATGACCCTTGTAGAATATGCTTCCAATCATAACTGGTGGTAGTTGACCTGGTTGACCACCTATTTTAACGCCACCTATTTCGAAGATCACCTGTTCCCTCTCAAATTTAAACATCATACCCCTCCATCTTATGGGATGAGAAAAGGTTAAATTAATATATTAAGTTGCTGTAGGAAATATCTATAAATCAAACTGGTGGTGAACCGTAGGCATGTGTTCTTGCCCTAAAATTAGGAAGCTTCAGGGGATAGTTGAATCAATTGAACGTACAGGTGAGAAGAAAGTCGATGAAGACGGTGTAGAATGGGAGAAATGCATTTTCACCGTTAGACTTGTAGGGTTTTCTAAGAGGACTCCTGATGAAGTGCTTCCTGTGCATCTTAAAGATAAATACGTTAAACTCGTCCGATGGGCTGCCTTCGACTGGCATTTTAAAACATCTGTACGGAAGACGCTTGAACCAGATGAGACAGAAGCCGTCTTAGAAGGTAAGAGAACTGATACCGTTTACTGGTAGAGCGTAAAGATTGTGAGAAAGATTTACCGTGGGAAAATTACGTAGCTAAGGGAAGATTTATATTTTCAATTAAAGCTCTCCCATCTAGAGACTATGAGCGCTTCAACATTTGAGAAAGTCTTCCTAAACGCCATAAGGAAGACAGTAAATGAAATCATAAACTACGATAAGGATTTTGAAGAGGTTAAGAACGAGCTTAGAAGACTTGTAAAATCCAACCGTATAGATGCAAGGGGTATTCAACAGATGATGGATCAAATACCATCTTACGTATTCGGTTCGCTTGTAACAGATATAGCTATAGGTGCTATATTTGAAGGCTCTTCAAAAGAAATGAGGCTTCAGAAGATGATAGCAGACGTCTTCGTTAAAGTTTTCGAAGAGAAAGGTGTTCAAATCCTCCTAAACCACTGTAATGTAGAGGCTGCTAAGAATATTCTTGGAGAAGAAAAAGTCGAAGAAATAGCCGAAAAAATAACGACGGAAGACGTATTTCAAACAGAAGAATATGAGAAATTCTGCAATAAAATCGTCAAAATCCTAGAGGAAACACTTAAAGCTAAATAAAACCATCAATCCAATCTTTCTAGACCTTTAAAAATTAAAAATAACCTTTTTAATGCAGTTAAACAGTAATACGATCGCAGAGGATTTAAAGAGATTCATAGAGTAAAACATTAAGGATGAAGTTGACCACTCGCTTAAAACAATGGCTTTAAGAATGTTTCCCATATTTTGAGAGGAAAGGTATGTAAAAACAACATTAAAATATAATGGTGAAACCTAGAGGGGAGGAGTCGGTTTTTCCCTCCTAAATCTACTCTTTCCTCCAACATGAGCTACTGTAGATATAAGATGTAAGCAAACGGTGGAAAGGATATAGATAATAAAACTTTTAATTATACGACTTCGGTATTATGGGAAAAGAGTTATCCCGATGCAATCCATATCTATTAGTAAAACTACCGAGCCTTTAAATAGAGATCTATCCGTCGTTGATATAAGAGATTTGGCTTTTTCAAGTGTGGATATCCTCTTGTCCTGGGAATGGAGTAATATATTTCATTCTCAGTTCAGTATTTTTGCTGACGAATTGAAGAAACACGTTAGAAGCAGAGTAAAAAGGTGAAGTACTTTGAAATCTAAATATGAGATCATACTAATTTCCATAGAAGAA
>JAWCKO010000073.1:0-6387 GCA_038851915.1 Bathyarchaeia archaeon | reverse complement strand
CGCCAAGAAAAACCTCTCATATACCGGTTTAATGGAGTACATAGAGCTTAAGCTTAAAGATGTTAGAGATGGGTTTGACGAGAGAGATTTAGACGCTGTAGTCTTAGACCTTCCAACACCTTGGGAGGTTATACCTAAAGCCTACGATGCTTTAAAAAACAGCGGTGTCCTCGTAAGCTTCAGCCCTACTATAAACCAGGTGGAAAAAACCGTTGAAGCAGCCAGGGGTTACGGCTTCGTCTCTATAGAGGCTATTGAATGTTTAGAGCGGCGCTTCAAAGTTAAAGCTGGTGAAACAAGACCTGAAACAGTTATGATAGGTCATACAGGCTACTTAGTTTTCACACGTAAATCGTTAAAATCGAACTAGTTTCGAAAGCCTTATGTGGCTTTCAAGATGGCTTCAATAAACAGGGGTTAACTTTTCCCATCCCTTTGCGAGTTCACGCTCAGACTAGGCTTCATGGGGCTTCTCTATTCCAGAGTAATTGAAGTAGTAGAATGTAACGTTTAACCTTAAGACTACGTGGATTGTTTGCAGAAGCCTTTTTCAAGCGCTAATTTTCAACTGTATAGTCCCGTATATTCTCCTACTCCTACTGTACTTCAGGAGGTTGAATAATGTTATGTTGTGTGTAACGCGTTAAGATTAGAGGTGCTATGGATGTGATTATATTGTTTACTATGATTATGTTTGTTACAATTAGAGGATATATAGATGCTATTGCTATTTGACGTATTGCCAATTCATCGTAGACTATTAGGCTTAATACAGCTTCAGCCAAACCAGTTCCACACATAAACGTCATAAACATTCCATATTTGTGAAGGGCGCTTCCATATGTGGATATATTGACTGCGAGTTTACGGATTACGAGGTTTATTCCGAGGATTACACAGGCATACATTACCCCCGTGATGTTTGGTATGTAAATCAACCCTAGAAATAGAAAGAATAGGACTCTAACCAGAAATGTCAGCTCGGTCTGAAAAGATCTAAATTTCTCAATATTCTCCATTAGATCGTGCATATGTTGCAAGTTTAAGCGTTCTAGTAGTGTTCCGAAAGCTAAATCTAAAAATCGGAACCCTTCCTCAGTAGGGTTTAAGTACTGTAGTAGCATTCCGAGCATGGCTCCGAAGGCTAAAGCCGATAAGGCTCCACTCCCGCCTAGATATTCCACCCCAGCATAGCACATAATCAATGTCGCTAATGTGAGCATGTAAGTGTATTCCTGTCTTCTAACGATTTCCAGTATTTTGATCCAGATTATCCCGATGATGGCTCCGAATATAATACCAAGTATAAATTTCTCTGCTAATTGTGAGAATATTATCCGAGCGTCGAATGACCCAATCAGGTATATTTCTAAGAATACTGTAACTAGGATTATGTTAAGTACGTCTGTAATGGTCGATTCTAGGGATAGAACTACTTTAACCTCCTCTGGAAGGTTAAGTTTGGTTACCAACGGCATCACCACGACTGAACTTGTTCCAGCGGTCATAGGTCCTAGCATTAATGCCTCAATCCAACGCAGTCCTAATGCGAAATGTCCAAAAAGCATTGTAGAGAATGTTGCGGAAAGCACATATGAGAATGCTAATATAGTTGACCTTATGCTCTGTGATAAAAGTTTGTAGATATTCATATTTAAGCCTCCTTGGAAGAGGATTAAAGCTAAAGTTAAAGCTGTGAAAACTGGCATCACTGGTAGCAGGTTTTCCTGTGAAAACAGCCCCAGTATAGGTCCGAATATTAAACCGACAAGTATCAGAAATAGCGTATCTGGAAAACCCATCTTTTTAAAGATGAGGTTAGCTAGAAAACCTACGACTATTATCGTAACTGCTACTGTGAAAACCGTTATTACATCAGCCATATGATATTCCTCAAAATACTCTTAGATAGAAATATCCCCTTAGCCATATATACATTTTTCCGACTATGCGCAGCTCTTCCGTATAAGTTTAACATTTTTCAAATACCACCACCTTATGGAAGTGCTTTAAAGCATCGTAAACCTTTCAATATCCAAATCTTTAAACCATAGAGTTGAATGAAGATAAAACAATATGTTCTATAACATACTCAGTAAAATCCATGACAGAATCATTGGGAATTCTTGCCTTTTTTTACAAAAAGTAAGATATAAATGTAAGATAAAGCAGTTTTTTGGTAGATGTTGAGGGTATATTGATAAAGACTCCAACCAAAGAAGCCAGAAAACTCAGAGGTCTTCTCAAAAGACTTGAGGTTGATGTGGATGAATGTGAAACCATATTAATGGAGGCAAAACGAAGTCTAACTAAAATTACCCAGTAAAGATATTTAAAGGAGGAGGACGGGCGATTGATAATATACGTATCTGATGCTGTGGTCTTCCTCCACTACTTGCTCGATAAGCTTCCACCAGAGGCCGATAAAGCCTTCAGAGAAGCTGAAGAAGGCCGTGCGATAATTTATCTACCAACTGTTGCCGCCGAACTATACTATCTCTTTGAGAAGAAGGGGTGGATGAGACAACGACATAAGCTGGAGGCGAAGATGAGGGGGCATCACGCAATCATGTATTATCCCTTCAACCAGGAGATTCTCAGCCTATTCAAAGAGACTAAAGCCAAAGAAATATACGATAAAATAATAGTATCAACAGCTAAGCTTGTCGGAGCAAAGTCCCTAATAACAAACGATGTAGAAATAACTAATCTTGACGAAGTAGACACCTTATGGTGAGATAAACTAGATGTGAGGCAAGATTAGTGTTTATTGGATTTCACATACTATTTAAACGTTTTTACGAACGTTTCTGGCGTAATGATGTTAGATGTATCTCTTCCGTGCAATTTAAGGGCTTGTATAAATCCCTGGTCTATCGTGAGAAGTGGGATTTTCTGTTCGTATGATACGGCATATAATAGATTGTCTATCAAATCCTTATGTGCTTCATGGTATAAACTATATGCTTCCGAGAAGGCTAAGGGTCCTGGCGTTATTAAAGTATAAGTGCTTCTTATTGCTTCGATACCAATCCTTACAATGTTCATCTCACTTTCCGGTACAAGTTTAACGATTTTCCACATGATCTCAAGCATACTAGCTTCAATATAACATATTTCCACCTTATGGAAATGCTTTATAGCGTCGTAAACCTCTTCTTCAACATCTAATCCTACGGCTGGAAGAAGGAAACTAGTATCAACAAGCACTCTAGTTGAAGCCGATGTACTTCTTCTGCTGTTCAATGCTTTCACGCTCTAAATCCTCAAGTGTAACCTTTACGATCTTCCTACAGTGAAGCGAAAGCCAAACAGCATCATATACGGGCTCCATAACAATTCTACCCTCCTCAACCGTAATCTTCACCTTACATCCCTCATTTATCTGAAGCTTCTCAGCAACGGCCTTCGGAATAACGAATGTACGTCTCCTTCCAATCCTAGACGTAACAATCAGAGACACTGTAATCGCCAGATAAATAGCTTATTCAGAGTTAATAAATATTTCTGTCAGTAAATAAGAGAATGAATAACTATATTTATCTGTTTAAAAGGAATTAGCTGAATTTATAATCCTCAGCCAATACTATTCATAAATGCTAAAAACTTCTTAAGAAGACCAGCCGTTCATAGCTTCCAAACTACGATAGTGGGGTGGCTGTAGGTTTCCGTAGTGTAAGATTTAAAAGTTTCATCATTTGTAGTGTTGGTTGGTGGATTATGTCTGAGGGTGCTAAGATAGCTTTTATAGGTGCTGGCAGTGCTAGGTGGACTGGTAGGATTCTCATCGATATATTCTTGAATGAGGAGTTACGCAAATCTGAGATATGGCTTATGGACATCGACGACTACCGGCTTAACATCATATCAACTCTCGCTAAAAGATGTATTGAGGAGTTGAAGCTTCCCATAAGGATATATGCGACTAAGAATAGGGGTGAGACGATTAAAGACGCTGATTTCGTGATATCGACAGCACTACCTAAGGGCTACCTATACTATGAGAGGATGAGAGATCTATCCGAGGATTACGGCTACTATAGAGGGATAAATAGCGTAGAGTGGAATCATGTGGGCGACTACCATACCATATGGGGCTACTACCTATTCAAGCTTCACATGGATATAGCCAAGGATATAGAGGAATCGGCTCCAGATGCATGGTTCTTAATAGTTTCCAACCCAGTTCTCGAGCTAACCACCATGGTTGCTAGAGAGACTAAGGTTAAGGTGGCAGGCATATGCCACGGCTTCCTAGGTTATAGAGCTGCCATAGATGTTCTAGCTATGCGTCTAGCCAGGGAAAAGCTGGGTAGGAATATAACTCCGTACTGTGCGGCTCATAGAGTTGAATACTACAGAGAAGCTATGGAGCTTATAGATCCAGCAGAAGTTGAAGTGGAAATGAAGGGGTTAAACCACGTCCTATGGCTGACTGGGTTCAAGTATAAGGGTGAAGATGCATACAGGTATTTAGACGACTGGATAAAGGAGGATTCCGAGGGGTACTGGGCTGTATGGAGAGAGCATACGACGAGTCCTTGGGATCTTGATCTATGTCCAGCAGCCATAGACATGTATAAAACCTACGGATATCTACCTGTAGGCGACAGCGTCCGAGGCGGTACATGGAAGTACCACTGGGATCTAAAGACTAAACAGTACTGGTATGGACCATATGGAGGACCAGACTCAGAGATAGGCTGCGCTATAAGGATTCTGAACGTTAGAAGAACCGTTGAAGAGATGGCTAGAATAGCCTTCGACACTTCAAAGCCAGTGTCACAGTCTATACCGTTGCAACCTAGCGGTGAGATAATAGCAACTCTCATAGATTCTATGTATAATGATAAACCGACAGATAGCTACTGGACACCGTTTCTCGACAAGCAAATACAAACCCCAATATATGTAAACGTAATGAATAAGGGGAAAATACCAAACCTACCGAACGATGTAGCTGTCGAAACATGTGTGAAAGTGGATAGGAAAGGTATCCATCCTATTCCCAGGACTGGCATCCCAGATAGACTATACAAGTACTCTATGCTACCGAGGATAACTAGGGTTGAATGGGCGTTGGAAGCCAACCTGAAGGGGGAAAGAAACACTCTATTCCAATGGTTAATAGTCGATTTGAGAACTAAGAGCATGAAGCAGATAGAAGACGCCATAGATGCAATACTTAGACTTTCAGAAAACGAGGAGATGGCTAAACACTTCAGCTGAGAACAGCCGTAAGAAAACTTTCAGTATAGGTTTTCAAAGAATTCAACTGGTGATTAGTACGAATATAACGATCAGAGGATTGGATGAAGCCATCTTCAAACGGTTTAGCAAAGGCTATAGAGGAGAATATGAAGTTTGGAGAAGCCGTTAGACAGGCCATGGAGATGTGAATTAAGCAAAGAAATCTAAGCCCTAGGCAAGGCTCCTCTATATAAAGCCCTTCAATTAGGGAAGGATACGGAAAAAGTCAGCGTCGAAATAGATCAAATCATCTACGGAGGAAAACCATGTTAAAGTCCTTCATATAACGAAGAATTTAGGGAGGGATAGGAACTCTTCAGAATAGACGAAAGTCTATTCAGCCCAGCTTTGAGCCTATTTAAAGAACAGAGAAACTGATATTCAGCTTTACAGACTGCACAAGCATAGCCATATGTGGAGCAAACGGAATATCGAATACAGTAATTTTCGATAAAGACTTTCAAAAAAAGAGGGATATACCATAGTCAGACTATCACTCACCTCCACCTAAAATGCAACTCACATGTCAGGACCATTCACTATAGACTCAGAACCAATTCCTCTCAATCCTATTTAAAGCATCATTCATATGTTGGATGGTTTAAAACCACCTAGAGTTTCAGGTCTATGAGAGAAGCCTTAAAGCAAAACATTAGATAGAAGGAAGAGGAGTAGTTTTCCAATGAAATGTCTTATAAGCGCATCTGCTTATAAGGTATGGTACCCCTCAAGCTTAGGTTGAATTAAATTCTCATAACAGCTACATATGGAAAAAGAGGAAAAGGCTTAAAAACTTAACATGGAAAATAGAAAGTTGATGAGAATATGTCGAGAGAAGTTGTAGAGGAAAAGATTCCGTGGCATTTTCTAATACCCTTCATTGTTCTCGTAGGTTTTCTAGGTGAGTGGTGGAATGTTACGAGTACTCTTTCGTTTCCCGCTGTTTTAGGTATAACAGTTATATGTTATGCTGCTTTGACATCTCTACCGTTCATATGCTTCTACTTTGCGGGATTTTTTGGGAGGCTTCTCAAGAGGAGGGTCGATGCAACTATTCTGACTTGGCTTTACGTAGCAGCTCTACCGATATCCTTCGTATTCGGCAGGGCGGATGCAAACCAGATGTGTTCAAGTATC
>JAWCKO010000072.1:0-6465 GCA_038851915.1 Bathyarchaeia archaeon | reverse complement strand
AGACTTCAACGTCCATGCCGAGCTTATCCTTAGAGAAGCGTTTACCGTAGAGGAACTGCCGTACAAGGGCTTCATTACCACCCATGTTTAAGTCTGCTTCAACCCATGTACTTGCCGTAACCTCCCAATTGTCACTTTCGACTCTTCTCTTTATACGGTTAAAGACCTCTGGAAATAACTGTTCAGCTACCATGTAAGTGACCGCTTGACTATGGGAGAAGTGGAAAACGGGGTATTTATCCATAAGGTTGAGCATTGTTGTAAACGTGTTTTTAATTGTTTCAACAGTATCCCTCCAAGACCAGAGCCAATTCATATCTATGTGTGCATGCCCAACGAGGTGTACTTTAAACTTTTTAACCTCATTCGATAAATGGGATAGTTTACCTCTAGCATGCTCTATTTCAGCTATTAACCTATCGTAGCTTTCGTTGAAAACCCCTAGTTTGAATTCCCCGGCAACTTTTTCAACGGCTTCACTGCCTCCGGGGATAAGCTTGCAAAATTTAAGCTCCTCCATGAAGGCGTCTATCTCGAAAAGCACATTCTCAACATTAGTATATATAATGTTGAACTCAGGTATACCTACAGGCTCAGTACATGGATACAGTCTTACGGCGATCACATGGGTTTCACCGGGTTTAACGTTTTCACTTAGAACGATCATAGGTCCTCTAAGCTCCGTCCAATAATCCGCCGATAAAACCAGCCTAGAGTCTACGTATATTTCAGCGCCAGTAGTCATTACAGATGAGAACAGCTTAGCCTTAGAGCCTTCGACAAGGATCCCTGAAACATCCTCTGGAACCGTCATACGGCACCTGAGCCACGCCTCACCCTTTCTAAGGTCAACCATCATAGGAAGTTTAACATCCGTCCAAGAAGAGTCGTCATAGTCTTTACAATACGCCCCCACAGCTCGGCCTTGGAAAAACTTCCACTGCAATTCGGTTCTATATCTACTTATCTCTTCGTACTTATTGTTCAGCATTTTAAGAAGGTTATCAACAGTATTCATCTTCACCGTAAGCATATTATTAGTTTCAATCTTTTATAAAAGTTAGCTACTTAAGGTTAATGTTTAAAAGGAAAATTACTTCTTAATTGAGTGATGTCATTAGGTAGATTTGCTAAAATTGGTATAGTGATCCTCGCTATTGGCATCGCCTTAGCCGTTATACCGTTTAAAGAGGAGACTGTAGAGACGGAGTATAAAGCTCAAATATCCAACTGGAACGTTACATGGTATTACTTACTGAGTGAGCCTACCAGTGAAGGATATACTGAAAACTATCTGACGAATTCAGCTTTATTTATAGGAAATGCAACCTTTCCAGCTATATTCTGGTACAATTGGGGTGATGAAACAGTTTTTGGAGGGTTTGGAGGGCAGATGGGTTTTATAGCTAGAGCCGAACTGGAAATGCCTGTAGATGGGTTTGTAAGATTTGAAGCCATCAGTAGTGACGGTGCTAGACTCTACATAGACGGTGAATTGGTGGTAGATGCTTGGGAGACGAGGTGGGGTCAAACCGTCGGATCTGGATGGGCAACTCCGGAAGTCGAAGCTGGTAAACATGTACTGGAACTACATGTATATATGTGGGGTTGGGCTGTTACAGGGTTTGAAACAGAGAGAACAATCATGGTTCGTGCGAGGAAGTCTGAGCCGTTGATAGGTTTATCTGTCGCATGTATCGGAGTAGTGTTAATAGCAGTATCGAGGCTTAGGGCTTCAACCAAACAATCGCAGAAAACTTAACCTTTTTTCTTCTTAAAGAAAAAATGGGGAAGTTTAGAAGGGTATGAACCATCTTATAAGCCCTACGATTACACCTACGATTGCTGCCAATACGAAGCCTGCCAGTACTCCCGCGGCTGTGGGGATACCGTATTCCTCATAAGCTTTGCTACCGCCGATTCTCAAGGTTACGAATTTAAGCGCCCAAGCACCTAGGAAGCTTGTCCAAGCACCAGTCCAAACCTCACGTGCAGCTCCACTTATTAGGAAGCCCATTGGATGTAGAGGCCACCAGACGAACCTCATTCTGAGGAAGTAGAGCACCATAGTTATTATGAAGCCCGTTATTACGGGAATCCAAAGCTCATCCGCGGGGGGCATTGTATTGTATGAACCTTCACCGAGGTAGGCGCACTCCCATCCTGAGAGGCAGTTCGGAAACCTAGCTCCGAGATAGTGAGGCCACCAGACTCTGAAGGGCAGAGTTATAGCATAAGCTATTATGAAGAATATAAACACCATCCTATAGATCGTTTTCGGATGGGCACCTGATAAATCTGCTACTCTAAAGCTGTGCATAGTGACTTCAGACCATGTATTCAAACCAGCTGAAGCTGTATTTATACCACGGTGGTATATTATGAAAGCGTTACACCATCCTGCGGTATAAGTACCTGGATGCCTAGACCATATCAGGTGTGCTGCCCAGCTAGCCCACTTACTACGCTCCTGAGCATAGGCGGCTCCAGTCAATCCTCTAGCGTAGGCCTCAGCTAGCGGAAATATGAAGCCTCCGAATATGAAGAGCAGAGTTATCAGTATCGCATCTATCTGAAGCGAAGCTAGAAAGGCTATCCAAAGTATCAATCCGACTACGAGTATGATTAATGCTGTTCTATAGGGTACCGGTTCTTTAGCTTCCACTTCGCGAATGGTAGGTGATGGTTTACCAAGAGCTGCGTTTAAAACCTCTCTAAGATAGTCTCTAGCATACCATAGCATCATGACTATGAATGCAACCATGCCTCCTGTGACACACATGTAGGACCAGTAGATCGGTGGACCCCAGTTTGGTGAAATAGTGTATGGGCCTATCAGTACTCTGCAACAGCCTGAGTAGTCTAAGGCACCAGTATAGTAGCCCATTACATATGCTGCTTGAGCCAATACTATGAAGATTACCCATAGGAACCAAGCTGTGAATAGAACGTCTAAAGGCACTAGGTAGGCGATTGCCCAGTTTATAGGTTGCACATTAACCCTCATGAAGGCCACGAGCTGGGATCCTATTGCCCAGAGTGTGGGGTTAGCCCAAGATGCTATAACTACGCAGCCGTTGGGGCTTGGACCAAGTGCACGCCATCCTATGATGTCAGGCCACCATGGCAATAGCGTTGTAAACATTATCTGTAAGTATATTATTAAACCTATTAGTAGACCTATGATGAACGGTAGCTTCCTACGTTTAACCTCTTCAAATCCATGTATGTTTCTAACGCTCTCCCAGATAGCTATAGCGAATGGGAATGGGACTTTCTCTATCTCTATCCACCGTCTTCTAAGTATTGCCATTTGAGCTGAGGAATATATGAGTATTATGAAGTGGAATAGGAAGACGTATAGCATCGCTGGGAGCCATGCAGCCCAGTCTACGGGGCCTCCCCTACCCCATGTTGGTGCTACGGCTGCCTCGGGTGGAACCCACCAGAGCGTACTCATAACGTTTCTAACTTCTGGTATAGCTCTCCAGACTCTGCTCGACGAGCCCACGGGCCAGCTGTAGTATGCGTCGTTAAAGTTTCCTATGGATAGTGATGAGACGAGACCCATAACGTATAAAGCGGCTAATGTCGTTGGAGTCAGTTTCTTTCCAGCGAATTTGGTCAAAAATGCAAGCATCGGTAGAATTAATGCCAATGTAGGCATTGTAAATGGTATGGATGCTATACCCATGCTATATATGCATCCGAAGTATCCGCCTTGTATTCCGAGAACGCCTTGAGCCAAGTTTGCAACAATGTTTACGATTATCGCTAGTACGATTAATATGGGCCAGTTTACTTTTTCCTCAAGAACCTCTTTCGACATCAGAAATTAAGTTCTAATGGAAGCTGTATATATGCTTTTTCTCTAATTTTACTTTCATAAAATACTTTAGCCCATTGTTCAATCAACCTTTATATCGCACTCTTTAACATATAATGATTATGGAAATGGTGTTCTCCCATGTTTAAGTTAATCGATGTTGAAGACGTTGTACGAATCCCACCTGAGAAATTCGGTAAGCCGCTTAAAGAGGTGGCCGAAGAAGAGCTTAGATCTAAGTACATTGCCCTAGTGAGTGAGGAGCTGGGCTATGTTATAGATATTCTGAATGTAAACATCGACCCTGTTGGGAGAATAGTCTCAGGTGATGGTGCAACCTACCATAAGGCTACGTTTACACTTCTAACGTTTTCACCAAGCCTACAGGAGATTATCGAAGGAGATGTTATAGACGTTCAAGACTTCGGTGCTTTCGTCAGAGTAGGCCCTGTTGATGCACTACTTCATAAGTCTCAGCTAATGGACGACTACATAACGTACGATAAGCAGGGGGAGAGCCTGATAGGTAAGCAGACGAGTAGATATCTTAGAAGAGGAGACATTGTTAGGGTTAGAATAGTGGCCGTAAGTCTTCCTAGGGGGGGAGGCATGGGGAAGATAGGTGTCACAGCTAAACAGCCATTCTTAGGTAAAATCGAGTGGATAAAGGAGGATGTCTCCAAACTTCAGAAAGGTGGTGAAAAGTGAGCGAAATGGCTTGTAGAAACTGTGGGAGAGTCTTCACAATACCTAAGAAGAGGCTAGACGTATGTCCCATCTGTAAAACTAGAAGTCTCACTGAGAACTGGACTGGATTAATCATAGTATTTAACCCAGAATACTCCATACTGGCTGGGAAGCTCGCCCTGAAAGAGGCGGGCAGATATGCTTTAAACGTCGGACGCTAGGAGAAGCTACCTGTCGAATTTAGATTCAACCTTAAATTTGAAGTGGTTTTAATGCATTTAGGTTTTTCGTAACCCATACTTCATATTGAAATAGTGGAATTCCAGAGGTTTGGGCTAAGCTCCACTAAGTCTCAAACAGCTCTATCTAAGGGGGCAGCTTTTAAAAATGAACTATGCAACCTAGGATATGCAATAACATACAACAGTAACACAAACTACAGCAACTGCAACTACCATGTCGAAGCAATAGGAATTTGCGGAGAACAGACGGAAAGTAGAGACTACTAGGGACCATAAGAGTGGACGGCCTTATCTCTCAGAATTATGTTAATGTTTTTTAGAAAGCTAAAGTAGAACTTTATTTAGAGGAATAGAGTTGCCGGGGTAGCCTAGCTAGGAAAGGCGCCGGACTCGAGATACTGAATGAAAAAGGGTCTAAGAAGCGTGAAATCCGGTTCCCCTTTGGGGGAGCGGGGGTTCAAATCCCTCCCCCGGCGCTACAGATGAACTCTTAACACCTACTTCCATGTTCGTGTTTAAAAATTTTGCCTTAACTCTAATAACCTAACATTTTTCACGTTTAAAGAGCGGTTAGTCGAAAAGATTTTGGGACTTAAATACATTTCTCACGATTTCTATTTAATGAAACATCGTTTGATTTAACATTGAATACCAGTTTGTAGTGGTTATGCTTTTCCAATCTTCTTTGAAAACTTCTGCCTCTAATTTATCGAAGACGCATCGGACGGTCTAACTTAGTCATCTTAACTTTTTCACGACACTTTTTCATGGTGTATCGACATTTTAAGGCTTAATTTAACGTAGTATATCTCAACTCGTTGCTCTTCAAGAGGGATCTGCAGTTCGAACCATGTGTTTCCTTGGAGTACCCATGTAGTTTCGCTTTCTCTTTTAAAATCTATCAGACCTATGCTGTATAGTTCAGGTGGAGGAACCCTCACGTTTCGCTGTTCCACGCCGGACACTGTTCTAAGTTGCACAAATCCTCTAGTTATAACGCCTATTATTCTGCCGGTTTCCAAATCGTAGAGATTTATCAGTACTATGAAATCGTCGTAGTAGTAGCCTGGTGAAACATCGGTCAAACGTGCAAACGTCAGTTCACCTGACGATAAAAGTTCATATGCAACGATAGCCATAAACACTCGGTAATTATTCGACTTAAGCAGAGGCTGAGCATCGTTGAATTCTACGTCTTTCCACTGCGTCTTTTCAAAATCTATGAAAACAAATCTACTACTATGGTTTAAATCAATCACTATGGCTCCAAATTTATCAATGAAATGTAGACTAACACCATCTACACCATCCGTGTAATATCCCCCACCGTCGTTTGTAAGAATCTTACCCTCCAAAAATTCCACCAAGTTTAAGTATTTTTCTTTCGGTGTAAACAATATGCTAAGGCTCAGAGCAACAACTACGGCGGCAATTATAACTATGAGGGAAATTAGCTTAGACTTCTTCAATCCAAGAAGTATCTTTTTTTATGAAACTTTAAAAATTTTTAGTTTCATCGATGCTTAAGGGTTGACTATGAAAATGATGCCTATTAACCATAAAATAGATTAGTAATGATTATAAACTATTCAAATGAAAAACATGGAGATAAGGATGGAAGAAAAAATACATGGATATAGCGTTAAAAATAGCATTGGAAAATGGAGTAACAGTACCACCGATTACTATTGGTTAAGTTTTTCAATAAAA
>JAWCKO010000071.1:0-6563 GCA_038851915.1 Bathyarchaeia archaeon | reverse complement strand
TTTTAAACGTAAGGTTACAGCCGTACATAAGGCTAATGTTTTAAAAGCCACATGCGGTCTGTTTGCAGAGACTTGTCGAGTGGTCGCTAAAAACTATCCCGATATTTCATACGAAGAACTCTACGTCGATGCTGCGGCGATGTTTCTAATAAAGAAGCCTGAAGAGTTCGATGTGATTGTCACTACAAACATGTTTGGAGATATATTAAGCGACGAAGCAGCTCAACTTGTAGGCGGATTAGGTGTAGCACCTGCCGCCAACATCGGGGAGAAGTATGGTCTCTTCGAACCGGTTCATGGAGCTGCATGGGATATTGCAGGTCGAGGCATAGCCAACCCGAGTAGCCTCATACTAGCGGCTAAGATGATGTTTGAATGGTTAGGCTTTAAAAATAACGATAAGATCTGCTTAGAAGCAGCTGAGACCATAGAAAAATCCATCATAGAAGCCTTCAGAAGAGGATACGTTACTCCCGATCTAGGCGGCTCTCTGTCAACCAAGAATATGGGTTTAAAGGTCGCTTCTCTAATGAGGGAAGTCGCCCGTGGAGAGTCTTTGAAGGGGTAAGCTTTTTAATACCAAGCTTCATTTTATTCAATTATGCCTCCTCGGTTTATAAGGATATTCGACACTACGCTACGGGATGGTGAACAGACACCGGGAGTAGCTTTGACGGCTGAGGATAAACTCACCATAGCCCGTCAATTGAATAAGCTTGGTGTAGATGTTATTGAGGCTGGTTTCCCAATAACTTCTAAGGGTGAAGTTGAAGCTGTTAAATTGATAGCTAAGGATGGTTTAAAGGTTGAAGTTTGCGGCTTATCTAGGGCTTTAAAATCTGACGTAGATGCTGTGATAGATTGCGGTTTAAACAGTATACATATCTTCATAGCGACTTCAGACATCCATTTAAAGTATAAGCTTAAAATGAGTAGAGAGGAGGTTTTAAACAGGGCTTTAGAAGCTTTAGATTATGCTAAATCCCACGGTTTAACTGTTGAATTCTCAGCTGAAGACGCCACTAGAACTGATGTAGAGTTTCTCAAGGAGGTTTATAAAGCGCTATGCGATGCTGGTGTTGATAGGATAAACGTTCCAGATACTGTGGGAGTGATGACGCCTAAACGTATGTACGACCTAGTAAGTGATTTGAAGAAGGTTGTCTATAGACCTTTAAGTGTGCACTGTCACGACGACTTCGGGATGGCTACTGCCAATAGTTTAGCTGCTTTAGAAGCTGGAGCTGAGCAAGTCCACGTGACAGTTAATGGTTTAGGTGAGAGGGCTGGCAATGCCTCTTTAGAAGAAGTCATAGTTGCACTTAAATTAATATATGGCTTTGAAACAAACGTTAACACGAAGCTGATATATCAAACTTCTAGGCTGGTTTCTAGGTTGACAGGTATTTTAGTGCAGCCGAATAAGGCGGTAGTCGGTGAGAATGCTTTCGCCCATGAATCAGGTATACATACCCACGGTGTCATAGCACAACCATTAACCTATGAGCCCATACCGCCAGAATTCGTAGGACGTGAGAGGAGAATTCTAGCTGGTAAACATGCCGGTACTCACGGTTTAAAAGCCGTGCACAGTCAAATAGGCCTTGAACTAAGTGAAGCACAGGTTAAAGAGGTCTTAGCTAGGGTTAAAGAATTGGGTGACAAGGGTAAACAAGTCACTGAGGAAGATTTAATGGCGATAGCTAGAGTAATAGCCGGAGAATTGGTTAGAGAAGATAGGGTTTTAAACTTAGATGAATTGGCTGTGATGACGGGTAATAGGGTGATTCCAACGGCCTCTGTCAAAGTGGTTATAGATGGTAAGGACTACATAGCATCCAAGACGGGTGTTGGCCCAGTAGATGCTGCGATTAAAGCTCTCCAAGAAGTTTTAAACCCTGTGATAAAAGTCAATTTGAGGGAGTACAGGCTTGAAGCTATAACAGGCGGCTCCGATGCTTTAGCAGAGGTCGTCGTCAAAGTTGAAGATGATGAAGGGCACGTCGTATCTGCAAGAGCCGCTAGAGAAGACATAGTTATGGCTAGTGTAGAAGCTATGGTTAATGCTATAAATAAGCTTCTCCTTCGAAAGCGTGTAACGAGTTCTAGAGGTTAAAGGTTTGGATATTCCCTCTTTCATACTTTATGTGTCTGCAATTACTGCATCTGGTGCATTAAGCCCAGGCCCTCTAACAGTGGCTACAATCATCCAGGGTGGTAAGGGAGGTTTTAAGGCGGGTTTAGGCTGTGCACTAGGACATACCATTGTAGAACTCCCGTTAGTCATACTTATATGGTTTGGCCTACTAAGCTTAATCAGCCAAACAGTTAAACAGTTTTTAGGGATAGTGGGAGGTTTAGCTTTAATAGTTTTCGGTACACTTCAGCTTCAAGGAAATTTAAAACCAAGCCAGACCTCTCTAAATAATGAGGCCTTAGAGAAAAGAGGCTCTATTCTAACAGGGGTTATACTGTCCGGTTTAAACCCGTACTTCCTCCTGTGGTGGTTTAGCATCGGTTCAGTCCTCATATATGAGGCTATGGGTCTAGGTTTAATCCAGGGGTTAACCATAATGTATATATCCCATGTTTGGCTGGATTATCTATGGCTGGGGTTGCTGGCGTATCTTTCAAAGTATGGGAAGAAGATTCTCGGCCTTAAAGTCTACCGCCATATACTGGTGTTTTTCAGTCTGATACTGATAGTTTTCGGCATGTCCTGGATATACTTTAGCGTAAGCGGTTTATAGGCTTAAAGTTATATAAGAATCGAAAATGCTTTAAACACGATCGTATAATCTAGCTTCTGATGCATATTAAACAGTACGTGAGACTACTTAGACCTGTAAACTCGTTCATGATGGGTTTGGCCGTTCTAGTAGGCCTGTACATGGCTGAACCAAATTTGAAATCTTGGGCTGTTCAGATTGTAGCCTTGGGATTTTTAACGGGTTTTACTTTAACAGGTGCCTCCATGGCTTTAAACGACTACTTCGACCGTTACATAGACTCTATTAATGAGCCAAATAGACCAATACCAAGCGGAGCCATAAGCCCCTCACAAGCATTAATATACATGATTGTATTGTCAGTCATAGGTTTAACAGCTTCAGCCTTCACGTCTATTAAATGCCTTATATTAGCGCTGCTATCCACAGCTTTATCAGCGGTCTACAACTCCTATGGAAAAAAGACAGGTCTGTTGGGCAATATGATGGTTAGTGGATGTATAGCCATCCCTTTCATCTACGGAGCATTGCTCATAGATAGGTTGAAAATATCGAATATTTTAGCGGCTTCAACAGCCTTCCTAGCTAATACTGGTAGGGAGGTGACGAAAGGTATAGTTGACATTGAAGGTGATAGAAAGTACGGTATTAATACAATAGCCGTAAAGTATGGAAGTAGAATAGCTTCATACGTGGCTATTACCCTATATTTGTCTGCTGTTCTAATCACGCCACTACCAGCTTTAATTAGCAACCCGTCTTTAGGATATCTATTTACCGTAGCCCTTACGGATGTCGGTTTCATAGCTTCCTCCATAATTATTCTAAAAAATCCATCTAGAGAAAAAGCCAGAAAAGTCAAAAACACCGTAGTATTATGGATGCTTTTAGGGCTCTTAGCCTTTCTTCAACTGCAATTATAAGGAGAGTATTAACACCGATTTTTCGTTTTCCATATTTACCTATAGAATAGTGATCAATAAACGTTTTCACTTATGGGTGTAGTAGAAAGTCCAATATTCATCTTTCGAGTCGAGTCTAACGAATCCGAATCTTTCAAATTGAACGACTTCATCTACTTTAACGGTTGTACAGTTGTTTTCAACAACCCCCTCTAATTCCGTTGCGTCAGACATTACAACTTTAGCCTCAATACACTGGTCTACTGGAAGCCAATGTATAAGCTGCATGTTTAAACTTCTTGCTTCTTCATAAGTTTCGCTATGGAACATGGCCTCCAATAGATTTTCTGAAGATTTCACTAGTTTGACGTTGAAAAGCTCCATAAGTCTAATCATACCTTTATCCTTCAGAAGTTTAGCGTCTTCTGGACATATGAATAAGCTAGCTGTACTATTTTCAACCTTGACTTTTATCTTACGAAATCCCATTTCAGGTTTGGATGGATGGAAACGTACATTTACCTCATACGGCTTCAGCAATCCGTAAACTAGTAGTTTAACTGGATTGTGTACGAAGAATAGCCTCTTAGCCTTCGGTTCAACTATTCGCCTGTTATAAGCGTAGAGGTTATCCCAGCTTAAGGAGACTTCAGACTGTTTGACGCCAACCTCTAAAATCATCTGATGTATGGCCTCGGGCTGTACTCCTCTACGACGTAAAGCGGCTAGAGTTGGCAGTCTAGGGTCGTCAAATCCTTTGAAGAGGCCAGCTTTAATGGCTTTAAGGGTTTTAGACTTGGACATTGCTCCTCCCTTCGGGAGAAGCCATCTACCGTAGTGTATGGCCTCCGGATACCCCCATCCAAAATGCTTATACAGGTAGAGATGCCTGTCTAGAGTCGATAGAAATTCCTTTCCTCTGATTATGTGAGTAACGCCCATTAAATGGTCATCTAAACCGTTGGCAAAGTGGTAGGTAGGCCAGAGGATATATTTATCCCCTACTATAGGATGCGGTTCTCTAGAGGTATCTATTATTCTAAACGCAACCCATTCCCTCACGGATACGTTCTTATGCTGCAGATCTGTTTTAACTCTTAACACTGCTTCTCCCTCTCTGTAAAAATGCTCAAGCATCTTATTCCATCTCTCAAGGTTTTCTTCAACTGTTAGCCCTCTACATGGACATGGTTTACCAGCTAGAACCAGTTCTTTAAAAGTTTCAGAGTTGCATGTGCATACATATGCCGCTCCAGCCTCTATAAGTTTTCTCGCATACTCGTAGTATATGGGTAGACGTAGGCTTTGAGTATACTCTTCATCCCATTTACATCCAAGCCACTCTATATCCTCCCTAATGGCATCATAGTACTCTAAGACTGGTTTCTTATTCTTAGGATCCGTATCCTCAAATCTAAGTATGAATATGCCGTTGTACATTCTCGCGTAATCGTGGCTTAAGTATATGGCTCTAGCTTGGCCAAAGTGTAAAACGAAGTCTGGGTTAGGTGCATATCTAGTCACAACCCTAGGGTATTTATCTACGTTGGGAAGAGGAGGTAGGTTTTTTGCAATAGGCTCAACTTCTTTCTCCATCAATAGCTCTGGAAAGCTATCCTCCAAAAGCTTCCTCTGTTCTTCTAAATTCATCTGATTAACTTCATCTACGATCTGTTGGACAATGTTTGTAAGTTCCTTAGCTACTGCTCTAAGCTCTGGTTTTTCAGCTAAGACTTTACCTATCACTGCTTTAGATTGAGCCTTACCACCATACCTATAGGCGTTTTGTAAAGCATACTTCCGTACAAGTGTCTTAACAGATTCTTCCATAGCCTCTTCAATCCTCTCCCTAGATAACTTGTAACGGTGTTAAAAAGTTGTCTGAAAACAGTCGCTATTCCAAACGGCTTTCTCCAAGCTGAGAAAACTCTATAAGTGGTCTAAGAGATAGTTAGTGAAAGATTATGGATGGTGGAAAGCTAGAGAAGACGATAAGACAACCCATAGTGGTTGTCTTGGGTCATGTAGACCATGGAAAAACCGCGCTTTTAGATAAAATTAGGGGAACTGCTGTTGCTTTAAAAGAGCCTGGGGAGATGACTCAGCACATAGGTGCAAGCTTCTTCCCTCTTGATGCGCTGGAGAGGTCATGTGCATCTTTACTCGCTAAAACAGGGTGGAAGATAAAAGTTCCAGGTCTTCTAGTGATAGATACACCTGGGCATAGTGCGTTTATGAATTTAAGAATGCGCGGTGGCTCTGTAGCAGATATAGCGATACTAGTAATAGATGTGATTAAAGGTGTTGAAGAGCAAACCATTGAGTCGATAGAGCTTTTAAAGTCTAGAAGAGTACCCTTCCTAGTCGCCGTTAATAAAATAGACCTTATACCTGGTTGGAAGCCAAACTACGATAAACCATTCAATGAAACGTTTGCTCTTCAAGATTCTTACGTTAGAAAGGACTTGGATGCTAGACTCTACATTCTCATAGGTGAGCTTTCAAAATTGGGGTTTCAAGCTGATAGATATGATCGGATTAGAGACTTCACTAGAACAGTAGCCCTTGTTCCAGTTAGTGCTAAGACTGGTGAAGGAATACCCGACCTTCTACTGGTTCTCATAGGTTTAACTCAGCAGTATCTTAAGACAAGGCTTGAAACTACTGGTGGAGCTGCTAGAGGAACCGTGTTGGAGGTTAAGGAAGAAGTTGGATTAGGCGCGACGGTAAACGTCATAATCTACGACGGCATTCTAAAGGTGGACGATATAATAGTTTTAGCTGGTAAAGAGAAGCCTATAGTTACAAAAGTCAGGTCTCTACTGCTTCCTAGGCCTCTTGATGAAATTAGAGCTCCCACTGGAGGATTTATTAAAGTTGGTAGAGTGGCGGCGGCGATAGGTGTCAAGATAGCTGCCCCAGATCTTGAAGA
>JAWCKO010000070.1:0-6611 GCA_038851915.1 Bathyarchaeia archaeon | reverse complement strand
CGTCTCCCCGAGAAGACACATACCGTTTAAATCGTAAAACTCAGCTAAACCCACTATTATTCCAGCCAATCCAACTACTGGATTGCCCCATCCTCCAACCCTGGCACCTGCATTCTTAAGCTGTTCAAGCATTTCACGGTTTGTTGAAGCGCCTACAACCATCGGGGTTGGGTTCTTAGAGAGGCTCTGGTAGCCTCCTAAAGCTATAACCGTGTCGACACCTTTCTCTTTAAAATAGTTTAAAAGCTCGGAAACTATTATATAGCCACCTTCAATACTTTGAGGTTGAGCATCTCCAGTTAAAAGTAGGAGATCCCTACTGTTTTCCCCTGGGTTGCTCCAGTAGTATATTTCAAGCCTCAAAAGCCTGACAATACCCTTCTCATCAGACAACACGTGGTATGGGAAGTATGGCGAGTAAAGCTCTGCGGTTTTCTCGGCTTTTAAAACGTTAACCATGTGAGTAACGGCTAGTTTACCGATGTACCCTAAGCCTGGAAAACCAGCTACCAGTACAGGTTTTCTAGGATGTATCTGCTTAAATTCTCTGATTTCAACGCTCTTCAAGAAGACCGCCTAGCCTTTATCCTGTAAACTTCAAACTTATCGTGAGGTGAAAATTTTGCGGGATGTGGCACTTTAACTTCTCCTCCACAGTATGGGCAGGCATCCTGCCTAAGAGTATAAGACGAGCATTTTACACATTTCCTTAGAAGCCAAACCATTAGTGTTCCTCCTTAAATGAGGTGAAACCGCCTCTACTCTTCAGAGTTTTCTCAATTACTTCAAAGGCTTCCCTGAGGGTGCTTGAAGCTTTCTTATAGTTTCCAGCTGAAACTTCTACTGTGTATCTGGGGGCACCAATAGAATATGCTTCAACTGAAACTTCTTCATCGCCCAGTCTCTCGGCTTTCATCAAAGCCTCTTTAATATCCTCTATTCCATCTGGCTTATAAGTGGTTATTTCAACTATTCCACGGACTTTAACTGGCTTCTGCTTAATTTTCTCAGAGGCCACCTCGTGGAAGACTTTCGCCAAATCCTCAGGGATTCCAATAGTCGTTAGAAGCTTCGGTCCTCTGGTGGAAAGTCTATGGAAGACCTCGTAGAGGTCGCCGAAGTGGACTTCAAGTCTTCTACCGTAGTTGGCGTACAGCTCCCCATACGGTTTACCAATTTTATCCGCTACAAGCTTCAGCATACTTCTCCCTTTAACCCTTCTCTTCCAATAGTATAATTCCTCCTCCCTCTCCTTATCTGAAACCCTTCTAAGAGATAGATCTACCTGGTTTTTAGATGGGTTTACTCTAAGAACCCTCAAGACAAGCTTCATATCTTCTTTTATATGTTCTCTGACGTTTCTAACCCAGCTTGAAGATATTTCAGACACGTGTACAAATCCTCTTTTACCGCCGTACTCGTCCAATCTAATATAAGCTCCATACTCTGTTATGGTTTCAACTGTACCTATTACAAGCTCATTTACTTCAGGCCACTCCTCCACGCTTCCACTCAACCTAGAACCTCCAAAATTTCACAGTTAAATCTGCCTTTACCGCCGGTAGGTTCAACTAAGGCTTCACCACATATGTGGCATTTCACCTGTGTCGCCGGATGGCTGAAGACAACCTGCTCATCACCGCATGATGGACATTTAACTCTAATGAAGGCGCTTCTAGGCTGTGGAATGAGCTCTCTTTTCTTCTTCAAGGAATCCCCCCTCTACGTAGAGGAGTATTCTACTGCTTTTAACTTTTCGGTTTAAACTCTAAGATTTTAACTATTTCAGATGCAAGCTCTACAGTGGAGGCTGCTACTAGGGATACCCTTGTATCGGCTGTCAGTTTGAAGTTTAATTCAGCTCCAAACCCATCTGTTACGATCCCCCCAGCCTCTTTAACAATCAGTACCCCAGCTGAAGCATCTATCGCCCTTAAGACGTCTCTCAAATCTACGAAGGCGTCGAAAACTCCGGATGCAACCATACATAGGTGTAGTGCATTAGAACCTAGAGACCTTATACTGTACGCTCTCTCTACGATCGGCGATAGTGAGGGCAGGTATTGGAAGGCTCTACCTTTAGCGCTTATGTCTAACGCTATAACGCTCTCCCTGAGACTCTTCATATTTGAAACAGTTATCCGTCTACCGTCCAGGAAGGCGCCAACCCCTCTAGCGGCATAGTAAACAGCTTCTTTGGAGAAGTCTATGACGCCTCCAGCTACTACGTCGCGTAGACTGCAGCCTTCAGCTAAGGCTAGCGAGGTTGAGAATAGTGGAAATCCTCTTGAGGCGTTTGTAGAGCCGTCTATTGGATCTAATACTGCTATTAGACTCCCGCCTCCGTGAACTTTAACCAAACCAGCTTCTTCAGATACCAGCGTGAAACCCCCGATTTTCTTTGAAAGCACATCTACAATTGTTTTCTCGGCAAGTTTGTCGATGAACAATGTTTTCCCGTAGACCGCCTTAAACGCTTCAGGATTTTTAAAAGCTTCGACTATTTTAGGCTTCGATCCTTCTAAAACCTCACGTATTATTCCAAGGTAATTCATTAGGCTATTCAGCCTCTACGGCTTCTAAGAATCATAAGCGCACTTGCGAGATTTCCACCAGATTCTTCCAAAGCCCTCCTAGCCTCTTCAACTGTTACACCTGTTTGAGAAGCTAGAAGCATTACATCGTCTTCAGATACCTCAGGCTTCTCCAAGACTTCTTCAGCCTTCTCAACGGTTCTCTCAGAAATCTTACCTGATATTTGGAAGACTTTCTGATCACCAACCTCCATAACCATCACACTAGGCTCTTCGATCAAAAGCTCCTTCCCACTCATGTATATGACGACTCTCTCAACACCGTCAAGAGCCTCCATTTTAACACCCATACGATTCATAAGCCTTCTAGCTTCCCTAGGACTTATCTTCCTCAAATAGACCTCCACATAACTTTCAGAACAAAAACCCTTAAAACTGTTACTCAAAAACCTTACAGACGAAATTTTTTTCCCCATTTTCTTAAACATCTGAACAGATCGATTGAATTTTTTAGAGCCTTTGGGCTTTGTTACTGGCTTAGGTGCTGGCTTTGAATGGGGCTTCTGGAGTTATGGGCTTGTGGCTTGGATACTTAAAATGATAACGCTCAGAGTTGGAGGCAGTAAGCTTTACGAGGAATTCGGCGCACCCTTAGCTGGTGGTTATATAGCAGGCTATATGCTGACTTTAATACCAGGGATAGTATTGTACAGAATAAGATTCTTCATACCTTTCTAAATTCCCCACTTTTATTTTTAGCATTTTATTGTCCTCAAAATTATGGTCGAATCTGTTAGCTGAGATTTAAATGTATATACCTTTATATACAACTTCTCTAATCAATACTACAGTGTTTAGGAGTTAAAACAATGAGTTTGATTACCGTGCGCATTGATGATGATATAAAGAGAAGGATGAAGCGCTTAAAACATATAAACTGGAGCGAGATCGTGAGAGAGGCCATTCTAGAAGTCCTAAGCAGGGAAGAGGAGCGAGATCTAGCTAGGGCAGTGCTTTTGAATGAAAGTAACGTGGTAATTCCAGATGAGGGATACTCTAGTATTGAGGTTATTAGACGATGGAGGGAAACACATTAAATGGACATGCTTGTTCTGGATGCTTCAGTTATCGTAAGATGGTATGTTGTCGAAGATTTTAGGGATAAAGCCTTAGCCATAAGAAACAACTACGTGGATGGGGCGATTAGAAGAATCTCCGCACCGATGTTAATGCCCTTCGAAGTAATCAACGCTATCAAGTATAGCAGAAGAGACATCAGCGTGACAACTCTAAAATCGATTGTAGAGAGCCTAGCAAAATATGGGTTTAACTTGTATGAGCTTAGTGGAGAATATGCCCACCTAACAATAGACACGGCTCTAGAAAACAATATAACAATATATGATGCATGTTATGTTGCGCTAGCCGAATACTTAGACACAGTACTATACACAGCAGATCGAAAGTTAATAGAAAGCCTAAAGGAGGAATATAGAGGAAGGATTAAGCACATTAAAGAGTATGCCCTTTAGGCTGGATGGTTATTGAAACGGGCAACACCCCAAAGCATTGGAAAACTTAAAATAAAAAATGGGGATGTTTAGAATGGGTAGAAGAATCTTATCTTCGATATTATTGTTCCAGGTACTAGTGCCAGCATGTGTCCAGCTATGAATCCTGAGGCTATGGGTGCACCGTACTCCTCGTAGAGCTTACTACCGCCCACTCTAAGCGTTATAGCCTTAAGTATCCAAGCTATAAGAGCGAAGCTCCAGAATCCCCATTCAAAGCATGCTATGCTTAGAATGAAGCCTACTGGTTCGAATGGAAACCATACGTATCTTACATGTAATAAACTTAAAAGCCCTACAAAGATGAATCCTACGGTGAAATGAGGAATCCAAGGCTCTGTACCCGGGCAAGTATTCCATGTTTCAGGGGCTGCTGATCTCTGAAGTAGGGCATTACAACCAACCATACCCCAAGTCCCCTGAAGCCTAGTAGAGCCATAATTATACACGATGGGCAACCATATTAGCGGCGTTGTTAATGCGTATATTACTATAGATACTACCAATATTTTGAAGACGCTCTTAGCGCTAACCCCGGTGAGCCCTGCCATTCTATAAGCTTCAAAGGCCGTTAGAAAGTTCCCACCCATAACTTCACCTTGATCAGGAGCATCCGTCATAACTCTGTTACCCCACGCAGACAACACATAATTTCTATCCATTACTTCAGGAGCCCTGGGCCAATGGAAGAGCTGTTAAAGCAGAGTAGCATATGATCACGGTACCCATAGTTGCAGACCAGTCAGGGGGATTCTGCCAAGTACCGAACGCGTTTAAAGGACTTATAACTATAGTGAATATCCCTAAAATAAACGGTATTAAGAAACGCCATGGAATCTTCTCTTCAACTATCTCCTTTGACACCATCCCCACCTGAGATTTTTGCGTAAAGGGAATATATAAGTACTCTACCATCATTAACTTGCCTCTTCTTCTCGCTTTTTGCGTTAAATTCTCCATGTAAGTTTAGATCGCTCCTTCTGAATAGACTCTACTTGTAGTAGTGTTTCAGAGCGTTTAGGGCTTTAATGTACTGTTCGTATAGGTTTATGTAGGTTTCTCTGTTTTGGCTTGGCGTATAGGTTTCGCTTACGCGTACTGTTGATAGGGCTTCTTCAAAACTACTGTAGACGCCTATTCCTTTGAAAGCTGTTAAAGCGGCTCCGAATACCGTGGCTTCCCTTATGGTGTTTACGGATATAGGCATACCTGTTACATCTGCTCTCAACTGATTCCAAAGCTTGTTTTTAGACCCCCCGCCTACGACTCTGATCGCGTCTATTTGAAAGTCTGTAGAGCTGATTAAAGCGTTTACAGCGAGTTTAAGCTGGTAGCTTAAGCCCTCCAGTGCAGCTCGATATATGTGGGCTCTGGAAGTCCCAAGCGTTAAACTGAGCATTGTACCCTCGGTTTTAAACCTCCTAGTTGGACCGGAGTCTTTAACGAAACTAGGTATGAACAATACTCCCCCTGAGCCGGGCGGTATGTCAGAGGCGTCTCTAACTAACGGGTCGTAATCGCCTTCTGAAAGCTCAGGGTAGAATCTCTCTCTAACCCACTCTAAGACAGCTGAAGCTATCATCAGAAGCTGGGGGTTCCATAGGCCGGGTTCAACGTCAGCCTCCGTGATGACACCCCATTCAAACCCCTCCTTGGAAGGGTTGAAAACACCGCTTCTAACGGCTAGTATTTCCCAAGTCCCACTTGACAGTACAGCCTCACCGTATTTAACGCCAGCACCTAGTATCGCGAATTGAGTGTCATGACCGCCTGCGACAACGGGAGTACCCTCGGTTAAGCCAGTTTCTTCAGAGGCTTTAGCTGTCACATAGCCTACCACGTCACCGGGTTCAGACCAGTCTGGGAAGAAGCCTACGTCTAAACTGGCTAGTTTAAGCATCTCTGGGGACCAGTCTCTCTTAGCTAAATCCATAGCCATCATGGTTGAGGCGCTTGTAGGTTCTATGTGGAATACGTCTGTAAGCCTATGCGTTATTAAACCGGGCATCATAAGCCAAGTGTAGGCTTCATTTAAAGCCTTAGGTTCATTCTCCCTTAGCCAGATAAGCTTCAAAAGTGTATTGAAGGATATTATCTGGTAGCCCGTTACCCTATATATCTCCCAAGGATCTATAATCGATGGTAATTGCTCAGCAATAGGAATAGTTCTAGAACATTGCCAACATATAGGTGGGTAGGTCAATTCACCGTTTCTCCTAACCGGGGCGCCATCAGCCCCCCATGTAGTAACGATCACCGCTTCAACTCTACCGACCCTAGACAGGACGCTTCTAAGAACAACGCGTATTCTACTCCACAGCTCATCCATATCCCATATGAGCCACCCAGTCCTACCGAGTTGAGGTGAAGGCCTATTCGACACAGAAGATTGAGCTGTAAAAACACCGTTTGAATCTACAACAACGGCTCTAATATTCGTAGAGCCACAGTCTATAACCGTAACAAGCCTGTCAGCCTTCATACAAAGGAAACTACTATCGCTGAA
>JAWCKO010000069.1:0-6702 GCA_038851915.1 Bathyarchaeia archaeon | reverse complement strand
AAACCATGGCGATCATAACTGCTTCAGACATTATGAGGTCCTTCTGAGACTCAAGGTTTCTCCTTATATTGTCCGGGTATACTTTCAATCCCTTTAAAACTTCAACCATGGTTTTAAGCTGCTCGTCTAAGAGTAGGCAGACCTCGGGTAGCATAACTCTCTCACAACTGCTGTTTGTCAAGTCTCTCTCATGCTCTAACACTATGTTCTCTAGGGCTGCTAAAGCCATAGATCTTAAAATCCTAGCTAAACCACAAACTTTTTCACATTTAATCGGGTTACGTTTATGAGGCATGGTGCTTGAGCCGACTTGAGAATCCTCTCTAAAAGGCTCTTCAAGCTCTCTTATTTCACTCCTCTGAAGGTTTCGAATCTCATTAGCAACCTTATCCAATGTTGAAGATATTATAGCGGCTAACACTACGAACTCTGCTAATCCGTCTCTAGGAACAATCTGAGTAGCAATTATAGGCTCGAAAACCCCCATAATCTCCATAACTCTCTTCTGAATTTTAAAGCCTCTATCCCCGAAGCTTGCCATAGTTCCAACTGCGCCGCTCATCTTACCTACGCATATCCTAGGCTTAGCCTCTTCAAGCCTCTCTACGTGGCGGGCGACTTCCGAGGCGTAAACTGCGAATTTAAAGCCCATTGTTGTTGGTAGTGCTGCAACCCCGTGGGTTCTACCGAGGCAGACGAGGCTCTTGTGTTTCTCAGATAGATCTATAAGTGCGAGGGCGACTTCTCTTAACTTAGCATCTATTAGATTTATGGAATCCCTTAACTGAGTAGCTAGAACGGTGTCCGTTATATCGTTGGAAGTAGCGCCAACGTGTATATACCCTCCATATACGCCGCTTTTCTCGGCTAAGGCTTTTACAATAGCCATGACTTCGTGGTCTGTTACACGCTCCCAGCGGTCGACGTCTTTAAGCGTCACACCACCGCCTTCGATGAGGCTGTAGATTTTATCAGCCGCCTCTACGGGGGCTAATCCAACGTCGGATAAAGCCTTTAAAAGAGCAGCTTCAACCATCATCATTCTTTTAAGCCATTCTTCTCTATCCCATATCTTCCTCATCTCCGCTGTTCCGTACCTGTATCTATCGGGTGGACTGGCATATGGGGATCACCTACTATAAACCGTAAAAGTAATAAGTAGTTATTTAAAATTCTGTTAAATACGTATGTGCGGCTACAAAGTGGTATTGACCGCGGATGAAACCCTAATGTGTAACTACGGTGGCAATGTTTTCCTAGGGTTCATGACGACTGGTCCAGTTTCAGGGTTTAAACCGTTTAACATGGTTATGAACTTCCTGCTAAAACCCATATCTGTAGATTATGATGGGAGAGCTCTTACAGCACCTCTATCCCTCAGAATAATTGAGAGCGTATTAATAGATTCAAACGTCGTAAAACCCGATGAAATAGTTGTAACCCATCCGAAAACCCTGCCCAAGGTGGTCTCGGAGGAGACTAGGATTATAGGTGTAAGTGTAATGGATCCTAAGGGCTTGGGACCAGCATCGTCGACCTTCTCAGGACCCTATGGACTTGTACATAGTGACCCCTATTCTGCGTACATGTTTAAGAAGCTTATTAGAAGCGAGGTTGTGCAGAAGGCGAGGAAGTGGGCTTCCCTCGTAGTAGGTGGTTCAGGTGCATGGCAGCTTAACGCGGATGATATGGGAAGGCTGGGTATAGATGTACTATTCATAGGTGAAGCTGAAGAGGAAATCCCTAGGCTTTTCAGGAGGCTTATTGAAGATGGTAGACCTGAAAAACCCACTATTGTCATGGCTAATCCAAGCCGTAGTATGCCTAGGATTAAAGGTGCAACCGTTTGCGGTTTAATAGAAATATCTAGAGGATGTGGGAGAGGATGTAGATTCTGCACACCTACTATGAGGATTCTGAGGCATAAGCCTTTAGAGGACATTCTGCATGATGTAAAGGTGAACGTTGAAGCTGGACAGAGAAACATATGCCTACATGCTGAGGACGTTTTACAGTATGGTGGAACAGCCTTCAAGAAGAGGCCGGATTTAGTGTTTAAACTCTTCAGCTCAGTTATAGGCATTGACGGCGTTGGATTTGTCTCGATGAGCCATGCGGCTTTAAGCTCTATAGCTGAAAACCCGAGGTTAATATCAGATATTAGCGAAATTCTAGGTTTAACTAGGAATAGATGGCTTGGGTATCAGACAGGTATTGAAACTGGTAGCGCCAGGCTTATAGATAGGCTTATGCATATGAAGCCGTACCCATTTACACCTAAAGAGTGGCCTAATGTTGTTGAAGACGCTTTCAAGATAAGCTCAGACTGCAACTGGACTCCAGCCGCTACGCTAATGCTCAATTTGCCGGGGGAAGAGCCTGAAGACGTATTGGCTACGGCTGATTTAGTCGATAGACTTAAACCCTATAAGAGTTTAATAGTTCCACTACTATATGTTCCAATGGTCGATTCTCATGGGCATAAGGCTAGAAGGCTTTTAGAAGATGCTGACGATGCCTATTGGCAGCTTTACCATGCTGTATGGCGTCACAACATGAAGTGGATACCGGTTATAGCTAAGGAGTATCTAGGTGAAACAAGCCCTAAATTAGCTCTTCCAATAAAGTTTTTCATAAGCTTCGTAAAGAACGTTGTAAACCCGCTGATCGAGCTGAAGCTTTCACACATCAAGACATTGGAGGTTATGCAGAAAATTGAAACTTAAGGTGGTTTAAGTGGAGAAGACTCTCATAATCTACGACGACGTATTTTTAGACCATTTAACCGGTCCCGAGCATCCTGAGAACCCGGACAGGCTTAGAGCGATAGTGAAGGGGCTTAGAAAATTCAAACTACTCGAGAACCCTAAAATTAAACTTGAGAAGCCTCGAAAAGCCGTGGTAGATGAAATATGCCTCGTACACAGTGGGAAGTATGTAGATTTCATAGAGGATTTTTGCCTTAGGGGAGGGGGGATCCTAGGGACTTGGGGAGGCGGAGTCGTATGTAGTAGAAGAAGCTTTGAAGTAGCTTGCTACGCCGTAGGAGGTGTTTTAAAAGCTGTAGATGATCATGCTTCAATAGAGCTACCCTACGGCTTCTGCATATTTAACAACGTGGCTGTAGCCGCTAATTACCTCATGGAGGTGAAGAGAGTCGACAAAGTTGCGATATTGGATATAGATGCCCATCACGGCAATGGTACTCAAGAGGTTTTTGAAGACACTTCTAAAGTCCTGTATGTAAGTTTCCACCAGGATAGGGTTTTCCCCGGCACTGGATCTATTGAAGAGGTGGGTAGGGGGGAGGGTGAAGGGTTTAAAATAAACTTCCCACTACCACCCTACTCTAATGAAGAGATATATCTGAAGGCTTTAAAGGAAATAGTAGGTCCTATCTTAGACCAGTTTAAGCCAGCTTACATACTGGTATCGGCTGGCTTCGATGCACACCACCTCGACCCATTGACAGGTCTAGGCTTATCAAGCTTAGGATACGTTGAAATCTACATGTGGATTATGACGGCGGCTGAGAAGTACACTGGTGGAAGGTTTTCAGCGGTTCTCGAGGGGGGCTACGACCAGGAAGCCCTTGGAAAGGCTGTGCCTTCTGTTGTAGCCACTATGGCGGGTTTAACGGTAGAGGTTGACGACCCGCCTCAGAGAATGCCTGAAAATTTAAGGAATGCTGCTCTACGGGTCTTAGAAAAAGTCGGGAAAACTATGGCTGAATATTGGACGCTTTAAGTTTCTACTCGCCCGATAGTTTGACTTCTCTAATCTTTACCGCTGGGAAGAAGTGCCCTCCTCCGAATACCCGCCCCTCTTTAGATATAAGTTCAATGTCTCTGAATAGGTTTACTATGTGTCCACCAGCCATAAGGTTTTTAACCGGATGCTTCCTTTCACCGTCCTCTATTAGGAAGCCTTCGTCGATTGTCGCTGAGAATTCTCCTGAGACCATATTGGGTGTGAAAGATCCTCTTGTAACTAGGATGCCTCTCTTTGTTTCAGCAACCATTTCATCCAAAGTACTATCGCCTGGCTTAACCTTGATATTGCTCGGCCCAGCGCCTACATATCCACCATAGCCGCCCCTGATAGCATGCCCAGTCGACTCAACGTTCATTATACCGGCGGAGTAGGAGTTATGTAGGAAGGTTAGTACAGTGCCTTTTTCCACGACTTTCAACTGTCTTTTAGGGACTCCTTCACCATCATATGTGCTACTTGCTACGGCTCCAGGGATAGTTCCATCATCTAAAACCTCGAGGTTTTCAGGCCCTATCTGCTTATTTAAAAGCCCAGATGCAAACGTTCTACCTTTAGCAGCCGATTCACCTGATAAAGCAGCCAGTAGGTTGAAGAATAGTGAGTCTCCAGACGCCTCTGGCATTAGTATTAGGGGCATGGAGCCGCTTTCAACCCTCTTAGAGCCGAACTGTTTCACCGCGTTCTCGGCAGCCCTTTTACCGATCCATTGGGGATTTATATTGGATAGTGAGGTTGCATAATCGAATTCGAAGGAGCTTCCAACGTCATCCCCATCTCTATACACGGGCTGTATGTAAGCTGAGGCTTGTGTCTTCTCAAGTCCGATTGAAACACCTGTTGAAGTCATTAAGTAGGCTTTAGCGTGTCCTGCGCCGAATCCGCCGAAATACATTGCCCCTCTTCGGACGCTCTCAGAGGCTTCGATCATTTCCCTAGGGATTCGGCTTACAGATTCCAGTGTAAGATTGACTATTTCATCGTCACATAACCCCGGGACTTCTGGGGCTTTCGATGGGCCTGGTATACCTTTAAAGTATGGGTCTGGCTGTGAAACCTTAGCGAATCCAACAGCCTGTTTAACAATGGTCTCTATATCTTTATCCTCCAAGCTTTGTGAGAATGCTACTCCCATGCCCTTGTTCTTGAATACTCTTACGCCTATACCGACATCTACGTGTGAAGTGGCTTCTTTAATGCCTTTCCCGAGGATGCTGATGCTTAATGATCGAGAGTATGATGCAACTACGTCGTAGAAGTCTATGTCGAAACGGGAAAGCATACGCATAGCTTTCTCCACTGGTCCGACTAGATCTACTTTCGCCATCCTCTACCGCCTCCCGCCGACAACTATGCCATCTATTCTAAAGTGTGGTGCTCCAGCGTCGACGTACATTCCCTGCCCAGATTTACCGCACATACCCGGCATCTCCATCTTTAAGTCTTTACCGACTGCCGTTATATTCTTCAGGGCTTCAAGTGTTAAACCACTTACGGCGACGTCTCTCAGATGCTCTATTAAATCACCCTTCTCTATAAGCCAGGCTTCTTCAACCTTGCATGTGAATTGTCCCTTCTGCGATTCAACGTAGCCGTACTGGGAGCCTGATAAGTAGACACCGAGGTCGATATCCTCAAGAATCTCTTCAAGCGTCATATCTCCAGGGGCGAGATAAGTGTTCGACATACGTACAATAGGCGGGTAGTGGTGCGACTGGGCTCTAGCACTACCTTCAGGTTCGCCTCCTAGTTTGGCGGCGGATTCAAGGGAGTGTAGAAAGCCTACTAAAACGCCGTCTTTTATAATTACGTGGGGCTTGGCTTTTACCCCCTCATGGTCATATGTAAAATGCCCGTGGCTTCTCTTCGTCGGGTCGTCGATTATCGTTACATGTTGACTCGCTATTTTCTGGTGCATTTTATCAGAGATTATTGATTGCCCGCTGAACACCAAATCGCCTTCACTGTTGTGACCGATAGCCTCGTGGACGAATAAACCGCCAACCCTTGGGTCTACGACGACCGGGTAGGTTCCTCTCGGAGGCGGATGAGCAGTTAAAAGCTTTACAGCTCTCTTAGCAGCCTTTAGAGAGAAATCCTCCACGTTGATTCCTTCGATCAGCTCGTACCCGGCGACGTTCGCGAGTGCTTCAAAGCCCTCCTGCATGTTTTCACCTTCTTTCGCTATTACTCGACAGTATATTCCTGTTCTCGGGGTGGCTTCTTCAACGAATGTTCCAAAGGAGTTGCATACGGCTACCCTTGTTAAAACGTCTCTATAGCTTATGAAAGTGTCTTTAACTCTATCGCTGAATGTTCTAGCGTCTTTCTCCAGTTCAAGAACTTTTTTAACTTTCTCCTCTGGGCTTACGTCTTCAGGGTTTATCTTCACATCGTGTACAACGGTGTCAACCGAAGGTTTTACTTCGACTATTTTCGCCTCCTCCCCAGCATGGGCCATTATAGATCTGGCTCCTCCTATGGCGTCCTCTAGGGCTTTTCCGACGCTCTGCCTCGTGGGTATGTTTGTGGATGCGAAACCCCAGTGTCCGCCAACTATAACTCTTACGCCGACGCCTCTCTGTATTCCTGAGGATAAGGCTCTTGCAATACCGTTCTCAACGCCTATGCTACTGCTTCTCTCTTCGAAGTATCTAGCCTCGCAGAAGCAAGCGCCTCCGTTAAGCCCTTTCTGAACGATCTCTTCGAGAAGGTCTTTCAACTAGTACACCACAGCTATAATGCGTACGACTGGGATTTAACGTTTTTCAGTCTCTTAAAAAACGTTAAAAGGATTCTTTTTCTCTTCGGAAGCCTGCAATAAGTTGATTGAGGAGGGAAGCTAAACCTCGGAGACATTTTAGGGTTTTACAGGATTGTTGGCTTTAAATTTAAAGCCTATCTAATGTTGGAACTTCCTCTGAGAGTCTT
>JAWCKO010000068.1:2583-6810 GCA_038851915.1 Bathyarchaeia archaeon | reverse complement strand
CTATTTAACATTATACACAAGCCAGCGTGCATAATTCGAGTCTGATAAAATTTTATTTACACCCCATGCTATTGAATTCGGGTCTCCAGCATATACCAAGACTCCAGTTCTATCGTGTTCAATAATCTCAGCTAAGCCTCCAACGTTGCTAGCTACAACCGGAACCCCGGCGGCCATCCCTTCAAGAGCAACTATACCAAACGGTTCATATGTAGAGGGAACTACGAGAACATCTGAACTAAGGGTTAATTCAATAAGTTCTGAATCTGATAGGAAGCCTAGAAACGATATTTTATGATTGTATTCGTTTAAGAGCGTAAGGCTCCATAAATGTTCCTTCAACCATCCATCCCCGACTATCACAATACGGGTATTCGGATGGTTACTGACGATTTTGGACGTAGCTTTAATCAGGTATTCCACTCCTTTCTGGGGGACTAGTCTTCCAACGAAGAGGACGACTCTATCATCTGGAGCTATTCCATAACGTCTCTTAACGGCTCCACGGTCAACTTTAACATCGTACTTGGAGGCGTCAATAGCGTTTGGAATTACGTCAATCTTACTTTGTGGAAGGTGGAAGTGCTCTTCAACTTCACGTTTCATGGAGTTGCTGGTAACAATTACCCTCTTCGATTCGTACGTCGCCCACCACTCTATTCCATCGATAAGGTAGGAGTCTGGATTATTAAGGCTAAATGCTCTGCCAACCTCCGTACTATGTAGAGTCAAAACGAGTGGCGTCTTAAGATAGTGCTTCGCAGCTATGCCTGATAAGGCTACAAGCCAATCGTGGATGTGAATCATGTCGAATTTAACATCTCTACTTAACATTGCAATCCTCTTCTCCATAAAGTGGTTGAATATGAACACCCAAGCGATAAAACTCGGATGACCGAGCTCTACAGACGTTCGATAAATTTTCACACCTTCAACCTCTTCATATTGGGGTGCTCCTGGAAAATCAAGGGTAATAACATATATGGAATGTCCCATTTTTACAAGCGCCTTCGCAAGCCCCTCACAATGCCTAGCAATGCCGCCAACTATTCTAGGTGGGTATTCCCACGTCACCATGCAAATATTCATCGGATTGTCAGCCCAGTCTAGCAAAATTATTTAACGCTTTCAAATATATAGTTTCTTACCATGGAATTGACCATTGTAAATAGATGGCTCATTGACGTGAAGCTTCTTCATATACTCTTACTGTATTCTCCGCCACGTTTTTCCACGTGAATTCCTCAAGGACTCTTTTCCTAGCATTTAATCCACATTTTCTCCTTAAATCTTCATCTTCTAGTAATATTGCTACGAATTTAGCTATATCGCTTGGATCATATGGATTTATGTGAAAACCGCATTGATTTGGACCTGAAGGAATAACCTGTTCACGCATACCGCTGACATTTCTAGCTCCGACGACTACAGGTTTGCCCATGCTCATGGCTTCAGTACAGACAATGCCGAAAGGCTCGTATTTAGATGGGAAGACGCATATATCCGCCGCTGCATAGTACTTTATTCTCAAATCTTCCGGTATGAATTCAGATTTAAGGACGACTTTATCTTTAAGTCTAAGTCTTTGGATTTCGTTTCTTAATAATTCCTCCTGTTCACCAACACCTACGATCACAAGTTTTGCGTTTGGTATTTTGCTCAGAATCTCCGGCATGGCAAGTATCAACGTATCAGCACCTTTAATCCAAGTCAGCCTCCCTATGAACAGGACCATATACTCATCTCCATTTATACCGAGGCTTTTTCTGACATTTGCTACGTCTTCAGGTGATATTCTCTCCGGGTTGTATTCTTCGGTATCTACACCGTTATAGACGACATGAATCTTCTTCTCATCATAACCTAAACTTATAAGGTGATCTCTCATAGCGTAGCTTACGGTTATAATTCTACCAGCCTGCTCGGCAGCTAATCTCTCTAAGCGTTTAATCGTTTCCGAGCCATCTCCAGTCCGCCCCTGTTCCGTACTGTGAACATGGAAAACAAGCGGCCTATTCAAGCCTCTACTTGAAAGTATCCCGCCTATTGAACCCAGCCAGTCATGTGAAGCTATTAAGTCAACCCTCCTACCTTCATTTCTGACAAGGTCATTCACCAGCTTGCTCGCTGAAAGCACATTGTAGAGGAAAACATCGCCGAAGAATTTTCTACCTTCCTCAGACCAACGTTGTACTTCCTCGGGTATAAACATTGGAAGCAGTAAGCTTATGTTTATATTCTCAACAATCGGTCGATGAACTTCAACACCCATGTATACGTCTCTTGTGGGGGCATTCTTCGCATGCATGGAGAAAACGGTCACGTCATGACCCATTCTTACAAGCCATCTAGTCAAATGCTCTGCATATGTTCCAAGTCCTCCAACGACATATGGGGGGTACTCGTAAGTGAAAAATGTTATTTCCATCATAGTTTCACTCTTCTTCACTAAGTTGAACGTTTCGTAAAGATTTCATTCTTCGAAGAGAAAAGTATTGCGGTTATTTGTTAATTCAGTCTGTTAAGCTTTAAATCCCTAAGCTTCTTTAGCTCTTTTATCCTCCTCTCGATTAAGCCTAGTAGTGCTTTACGTTTTTCCTCAGCGTCAATCTTTCTACTCCGTATATCCGCTATACGTTCTGCAAGCTCATGGTCCTCAATAACGTTTGAAATCCACCTTTCAAAATCCCCCCTCTCTAAATGGAAGATTACCGAGTTAACATCTACTATCCTAATCGCCTCGTAAAATTCCTCTAAGCTGTTAGCAGATAAACCGGTTGGCATGGCAAATCCATAAAAGAATTTGAAACTTTTATCCCAAGGCACACGGCGCAGTATATGTTTATACTTAAATTCAGATCTTTCAAACAAGACTTTACATCTCGCTTCAAAATCTAACAGTACGCCTATGTAGGTGATGAAAGCTTCAGTTGGACTTCCGTACGGGTTGAATGAATCATGTACTATACCGCTCTCACCTCCTCTAGTATACATGTAGTAGAAGTGGTCGCTTGTCTGCAAATACCGCCAAATCCTCAATAAATCTGGCTCGTTTAACTCTTTAACGATTAAACCAACTTCATTTAATAAATAAAATGAAATACTCTGCTGGGGATTGCTCAACCAAGCGCTCGTATCTCGTTCAACATCAGCCCAGGAAATTGTTTTATCCGGTGGAACATCCAGCTCTCCGCATGGGATGTATTTCTGAACGGCTTCAGAAGGTGTGATCCATGAGAGATTATCCCACTTAGAGACTTCCAATGGAAGCCACTTTAAGAAATCGAAAATACCGCTTTCAGCCCAGTAGTGTTCGCCGAATGTTTCATAGTCTAAGAATAATACTATAACTTGGCCATAAGTATGTGCCAACCAAGTAGCATACTTATCCGCCGTTAAAGGCCACTGGTCCCAATCAACCGATGTAAACCTAAAGCCTACGTCATCTGAAAGTCTATAGTTTCGCGTCAGAATCCTAATATCAGATCCCTTCGCCTTGTAGATGAAGTTTGGAGATCTCCAACCTAAAATTCTTTCGGCCCCCTCGGTTACGATCGCTTCAAATCCTAAAGCTTCCACCTTTTTAGCAATATCGTTATTGTAAATACACTCTGTATTTTCAAATGTTTTAGGCTCATAGTCGAATAAACCCCTTATAAGTTGACGGTGTTCCTCAACCTGTTCAGAGAACTCTGATTGATCCATATAGTTTAAACTTGCAAGTGAATGATAATATGTTTGACTGAGTAGTTCGACACATCCGCTTTCAGTCATTTGCTTAAATAGTTCTAAAAGATCTGGACTCCATTTTTCACACTGCTCTAGAAACGTACCTGAAAAACTGAATGAAACTTTAAATGGCTTTCTCTCTCTTCTAAATCTATCTATTTGCTCTAGAATTATCCTGCTCGCTGGAAAATAGCACTTCTCCGATATTCGATTGAAAATTTCCCTGTTTAATAAATTGTTAAAGTATATTTCATAGAGGTCTTTATTATCTATTCTTTGCCGTCTAAGAGCTTCTACGTTGAATTGACGTCTTAATCTTAGAGGCTGATGGACTTCAAAAACCATACATATATCTGGCATTTTCACACGCCTCATATTTTAAAACTTCAGCATATGTTGATTATGTAAATACCTATTTTACACTTCAAATTATCACTCCACTTTGAACTGACCTTTTAGATACGTGTTTATGCGGGTAGATTTTCGTGGATGTTAGTT
>JAWCKO010000068.1:0-2573 GCA_038851915.1 Bathyarchaeia archaeon | reverse complement strand
TCTCTGATATTCTATTAAAAATTTCCCTGTTTAATAAATTGTTAAAGTATATTTCATAGAGGTCTTTATTATCTATTCTTTGCCGTCTAAGAACTTCTACATTGAATTGCCGCATTAATCTTAGAGGCTGATGAACTTCAAAAACCATACAAATATCTGGCATTTCACACACTTCCGTATATTATGTAGATACCGATCTTACACTTAAAATTATCACTCCACTTTGAACTGACCTTTTAGATACGTGTTTATGCGGGTAGATTTTCGTGGATGTTAGTTCGCATCCAGCCTCTAAAAAGACATCATCTGCTACAACTGTAGTTTTCAAAAGCCTCGTTTTCTCTGATGCATTTGAATCTACGGTTACATGCCTCCCTATAATACTCTCCTTTATTTCAGCATCATCGCCTATTATGCACCTATCCATTATGGCTGACCCCTCTATTGCGGCGTTTCTACCTATTCTCGTATAGTTGTCTATACAGGAGTCTACGATTCTAACCCCATCCGATATCTCACAGTGTCTACCGATTAAGACAGCGCCCTCTACTTCAATCTTCCCATCCTTTATTTTCCGTATAATCTCCCCCCTCCTACGAATCGATTCGGGGCTTTCACCCTGTATCCAGATCGATACATCTTCAGAAACTCTTCCTCCAAAATCCTGTAAAGCCTCCAATCTACCGTGTAATATTCCAGTCATAGCTTCTAAGTATCTTTCAGGTGTTCCAACGTCGTACCATGTTCCCTTTAAGACATATCCGCAGACAGTTCTACCAGTTTCAATAAGATAAGGTATAAAGTCGTAACCGAAGTCTAAACGCCTATTTTTACGTATTATCTCTTGAACTCTATCTTCTTTAAACACTTCTCTAACCTCCGGGCTGAAAAGGTAGAGGCCTGTATTGGCTAGGTTTGAAGGTGCTTCTCTTAAACTGGGTTTTTCAACGAATTCAGATATACGCATGTCATTATCAACTCTAGCAATACCATATCCAGTAACATCTGAAACTGGCATAAGCCCGACCGTTAAGAAAGCCTTTTTTTCCTCGTGAAACTTTAACATGTCTTCTAGATTTATATTGAATATATTATCGCCTTGAACGGCAAAAACAGGGTCTGTAACATCATAGTACTCAACGTTTACTCTAACAGAGTCGGCACTCCCATAATCGTCTAGATTAGGCTGATACTTGATATGTACCCGTGGACTAATGCCATACTTGGCTGAGAAGCCAACTCCAGACTCAAAATGGTCGTGTAAACTCCTATAGTTTACATAGCCTTTAACACCGAATATAAAATTCCTCACACCTTGTTTAGCTAAAGTTAAGATGGATATTTCAATCAACGGTAAATTTACAAGTCTAACACATGCCTTGGAAACTTCCGCGGTGAGGGGTAGTAATCGTTTAGCTACACCACCTATGGGGATTATAACCCTTAAATTTTCCGGTTTGATGTCAATCCCCATGTAAAATTAACGGGGCTCGTAAAATTAAAGTTTGAGTATATTAGATGGGTCAACTTAATCCCTCGGATTTAAAGTCTCGAGAAGCATAGCTCGCTATGTTGTTTTTCTGATCTCTACCCATATTCCCGGTGGGTCAGGTATAAATTTAAACCACTCTATGCCAGCCTTGTTAAGCCATTTAGCTAGCCATTCAGGTCTTCTCCTACGCCACCATTCTCTCTCTTTATTCGGGCCAAGTTTTTCCACCTCTCTTTTAACGGCATTGATAAGCCTAGTCCTCATATCACTAGGCATATATCTTCCTATAGCTCCTCCTAGGAAGCCAATGGCGCCTGTCTTCATAACACGGTAAACCTCTTTAAAAGCAGCATCGGGTTTTTCCCAGAAGAATACAGCCCCCCTACATACGAGAAGGTCTACAGAACAGTCTTTAAAAGGCAGATTATGTGCGTCAGCACGTTGTAGATGTACACGGTTTTTAACGTTTTCTTTCAAAACATTTTCCCGGGCTTTAAGTAGTTTATCGAAGTCTACGTCCAACAGGGAAACCTCTAGATCAGTGATTTTCGCAAGCTCTATTCCAAACCAACCTAAGCCACATCCAATATCTAAACATACCCCTCTAGCAATTCCATAATCATCAACCACCTGCTTAGCTAGAAGCCTACAGGCAAGCCTATGAAGTTCTTCATAGCTCTTCACAGTCGCCCAATAAGGCATGTCGGATAAATCTGTTTGAAATGATGGCATCGTGTTCACCAGTTATAATCTTCGCTGAAAGATCATAGTGTATAGCTTTAAATAAAACATTCTATCCACCGATGCTTATTCGCCTGTTTAATTAGAAAATTTAGATGTTGAATATCCGTCTGGCATTCTCACTTAAGACTCGGAATGCTATTTCCAAAGCTTCGTCAAGCTGTAGATAGCCTCTATCCACCATTTCACAGAGTACTTCAGATATTAGGCTTTTAAACACTTTTAATGCGCCGTATGTGGCTTCAGCAACCCAACAATCCCCTCCCCACATGACTCTACTTGAAAGCCCCAGTTCAATAACCTCCCTTAGTAGAAGTCTACAGGCTGATGGAGATATTAT
>JAWCKO010000067.1:0-6812 GCA_038851915.1 Bathyarchaeia archaeon | reverse complement strand
ATAAGAGAGAGTGAAGACGAAATCCAAAAAAACACGAAGGCTATGAATGATGCTACAAGGAGTGCATATGCAAATCTATATGGTTCCGCCCTCTCGGTGCTTGACCCTTTAAATGCAGATTTAATCGTTTCCAACACGTAATGTCTGTTTAGGACTAGGTACATTATCCCTATCATTATAAGTGCACCCATGCCCTGTGCTTCAAATTTTAGAGGCGGCTCATTAGCAGGAGATGGAGAGCACCAAAATCTACCACAAGTTCCAATATTAGTTATTCCACTATAGTATCCAAGAGCATATGCTACTTGAACTGCAATTATACGTATTAATGCAAATACCCATGTGCTGAAGAGCACTGTTAGCGGGGCAAGATACCCTATGGCTACTATAGGTAGATTATAGTTCATACTCATAATGCCCGGTATTGTTCCGAGAATTTCATCGCCTCCAAACCACCTAGCTATGAATGGACATGTCCTGTACTTTACGCTATAAATGTCTGGAAACCATGGGAAAAGTCCTGTAAGAGTTATCGGTATTTGAAAAATCAGACCTATCGCTATGCCTATAATGAACTGTCTACTCCATCTAATACCTAGCGATGTATTTTGAGCAAGTGTATAAACTACTAGTGTTTGAGGGAATGGGACTCTTTCTATGTCTATCCAATGGCGTCTGAATATTGTCGCAATAGATATGAAGAATAAACCAAATAAGCTGTTCATTATCCAAAACCATAGTATGGGAGCCACCCACTCATTCCATCTAATTGGTCCTCCAATAGCCATAATTCTACAAACATCTGCAGAAGGTGACATAAACCACGGTACAATTTGATCGGCTAGGTCCTGCTCTACATATCTACTGGCGAAAAGGTAACGCTGTCCTAGTGCCCACGGGTAGTTGATGGCGAGTGAAGATACTATCGATGCAATATATAGGTAGCCAAGCGTTTTAATGGTTATTTTATCTCTTAAAGATTTTACATAAGTAAATGGTGTTACAATTAGCATCACTAGAAAGGGCGCCGTAGTTAATCCAATATTACATACTGATGCTCCTAAAGAATTAACTATCCAATTTGGGAAAACAGAAATCATGGCCTGCCATATTGGACCTATAAAACTTATAACAGCAGATGTCAATACCACTAAAGGAATCCATGCAATCTTCTCTTCTACTTTCTCACTACCCGTTTTCCCACCAAATTCAGGTTTATGCTGAATATATATATGCTTTTCACCTCCTTTTTCAAGTTGCCGTGCTGTGACGTGTCGGAGGCTGTTTTCATCGAATTGAAAAGTCTAGCCGAGGCTGTTCACATGATTTTCAACTCTTATATCAGATCTAAGCCACGCCTCACCCAGAGAAGATCGTGAATGTCTCAGTTAAGGGTAGTTGCATCCAAGCTCTGTCAGCAGCCCCTCTATGCGTCTAAGCCTCTCCCCAAGCCCATCCTTCAAATACCTTCTAAACGTCATGTATCCTATCAAAACATACAATGGAAGTAAAACTTCAAAATAGATAGCTTCTAAAAAGCTTGAAAAGAAAAAATAGGGGGGTTTTGCGGGGGACTTCACCACACCAATTTTTTATAACTTTAATCTGACCGTGAAATTAAAAATGAAGAAATTGGGCTTATTTTCAATTTTATTGTTTTTTTCTTGACTATTTTTAGAAAAAAGGATGTTTTTTAAAGATTTTTCATTTAGACTTATATAGCTAGGATAATGTTTAAATCTAACCTTTTAAATCTAAAATTTTGATCTGAATGCTGGTTGAAAAATTTACAGAAGAGGAGGTAAAGGCTTTGGGCAGACATATAGTAGTAGAGGCTTTCGACTGCGACGATGGAACTTTAAACAACACTCAACTACTGAGATTAATGCTTCTAGATGCCGTAAGAGAGGCGAACATGACGGTTTGTGGAGAGATATTCCATGAGTTCAGTCCACACGGCGTTACAGGCGTTGTCGTGGTTAAAGAATCACACATATCTATACATACGTGGCCAGAATACGGCTACGCATCCATAGATATTTTCACATGCGGCAATTACTCAAACCCTTGGAAAGCCTATCAATACATAATAGATACGCTTAAGCCTAAGAGGATTCAAGTAATTGAGCTCAAAAGAGGAATGCTAAAACCGTGAGGCTGGGAAAGTGGGAGATAAAAATAAGCAAATATCGTCAAACTGGTTCATAGAGATGCAGGCGCCTGGAAGCGCCCACTTGTACAACATACTCAGTGTACACTATGTGGGTTTAACCAAATATCAAGAGGTTTGCATCTTAGAGCTTTCAGAGCTCGGCAAAGCTTTGATCTTGGATGGAAAGGTTCAGTCTTCACTTAGAGATGAACATGTTTACCATGAGATTCTCGTCCAACCAGCCATGTTAACCTATCCAAGCCCTAAGAGGGTACTAGTCATAGGCGGCGGTGAAGGTGCCACTATAAGAGAGGTGTTAAAGCATAATACTGTTGAAGAAGTTGTCATGGTTGATATAGATCAAGAACTCATAGAGATAGTTAAACGGTACTTTCCAGAGCTCCATCAAGGCTCCTTTAACGACTCCAGAGTAAAATTGGTTTTCGAAGACGGGAGAAAATTCGTTGAAAATTGTGAAGGCGGTAAATTTGACGTGGTTATATGCGATCTCACAGACCCATTGAAAGGCGGGCCATCCGTATACCTATATACCGTTGAGTTTTACAGTGAAGTGTTTAGAGTCTTAAGTGAAGATGGAATAGCAGCCATTCAGGCTGAGAATGTTAGATCTGCTGGTGAATGTTTTCAATCGATTTACAAGACGGTTAAACAAGTTTTCCCCATAACAGTAGCCTATGCTACGTTTATAAAGTCTTTCGACGCGGAATGGGGGGTTGTTTTGGGCTCTAAATGTTTCAACCCACTTGATTTAAGCGAGGGGGAGGAAGGTAAACGCATAGAGGAAAGGGGGATAAATCTCAAATTTTATGAGCCTAGAATTAAGAAGAGGCTTTTCACACTTCCCAAGGGCTTTCTTGATGGTGGAAGAATATCGACAGATTCAAATCCGATTTATGAGCCTGTTTAAAACAGCTCCTTCTTAATTCCTACTGTACTTGGAAGGAATTATGTGTTTTCATCGGAATGGGCGGCATTTTTACGCATATTTGGAGCCCATCGCTCTAAAGTACTTGTAGAGTTTACATTTACGCTATGCGAGCCCAAGGTTTTTCATAGTTTTCCAGAAAACATCTCCGACGTGATGGATATTTTTAAAACCTCTACCAGTAGATGTTTTAGAAGCCATGTCTGAAGATATTAAGCTACGTGCTACTGCTAGAATCTTCCCGTATTTCTCATCGGCAATAGCCACTATACAGCCATCTTTGAATGATCCTTCAATTCTAACTACGCCGGGCATCATTATATCGGCACCATTAGCTATATGTGGAATTGCACCCATGTCTATGATGACCTTTGGAAGTGGGATCACCCCCCTCTCTACGCATATTACTGTTGGATATATTTCTCCACCGATACGTATAAACGCAGGTAAACCATCTACTATATATATTTCCCGCTCTCTATCGATCTTCACAGCTTCCCATGAAGCTTTACGGTCAAAATCTACATTGAAAAGTTGTTTAAGAAGTTTTGTAAATTCTCTAATGTTTTTAATAGACAATCTATACCTATGTGTTTTCGACATTTAAACACCTTCTAACGGATCCTGATAAGCCTATAGTCCATACATCCCAGGCCAATTTCTTCAGCATTCTTAAGCATAAACATCCAGTCTGCTTTAGGGTAGAGCATTTTAAACTTATCTGAGCCTGGGTTTACAGCTCCAACATCGTATACCTGCGACCCGGGTATGGCGGGAGCCGCGTTTACAAGATCTATGGACGCCTTATCTACAGCGACGATGTCTTTCGAAGCGAGTATTCCTATGTCTGGAACGATCGGTAGATCAGACCAGCCGAGTTGTTGATGTTCACAGTCGCATCTCCAGTCGACTTCTAGTAGAAAATTCACATTTAGAATTCTGTTGAAACCTATGGTTTTAAGAACTCCATAGGTTGCATCCAACACCCTAAGCTGAATCTCAGATGGATCTGTAATTCTCGTAGATTTTAAAGCTTTAACTGGACATATGGTCTGGCATGCTTTACATCCATAGCATACGTCTTGGTTCAATACTGCTTTGCCATTGATTATACGTATGGCTTTTACGGGGCAAGTTTTAACGCATTCACCGCATCCATTACATAGAGTGGCGTCGACAGATAGCTTATTTAAGTAGTGGATAAAGTATTTTGTCTCTTTACCTACACAGCCTACTCCAATATTTTTAATTGCTCCGCTGAAAACGGTCATTTCATGCCCTTTAAAATGCGTCAAGTTCAATATGAAGTCAAAGTCTAGAAGAGTTTTAGGTATCGATATTTCCTTAAGTTTAAGCCCCTTAGCTTCAACCTTGACACAGTCTAATCCAAGTTCACCATCCATTACAAGTATTTCAGCGCCCAATGTTTCCCTAGAGAAGCCGTGCATTAAAGCCACTTCAAGGTATTTTTTAGCCGTACCTCTAGGATCTAGTAATCCCAATCCTGTTGTTTCAACAACCGTAGGTTTAGCCCCCAGTTTCTTAACGTAATCGACAGTCGTTCTTACGTAGAAAGACCTTAAATATCGTGTAGTCAAAGGCGCACCCATGTGCGTTTTAACGGCAACTCTATCACCAGGCTTCACAAGGTTTGTGAGACCCGTTTTATCCATAAGAAGCTCAAGTTTTCTAACAAGACTTTCCTCGCTACTTCTAGACCTCGCATCGACCATGAAAACGTTAGACAAGTCTACACCTTCCGTTAAGATAACTGTCTAGGGGGACTTAACTTTTACCGTTTCGAAAAAAAATTGAAGAGCTTATGATCTCTTAAGTGCTGCTATTTTTTGTGAAATAGTCGATGGAGGAATATGGATAAATATGTTGTCGGATGATTTTGTAGTCAAATCATAATCAAGGATGATCTGCTAACTGAAGATTCGCTAGTACTATCTCTGAAGGAAGAGATAGAAGAAAGGTATGGGATAAGAATATTGAAGTTCAACGAGCTAGTGGAGAAAATAGATGCGTAATTGCTTAGTTGAATCTACATTAATTTTAAAAATCAGTCTACCAGGTAAATTCATTGTGTACCAACATGGTAAAAAATCCATTAAAAGTGTTAATAGCTATTCTAGTAATAATTACGGGCTTACATGTAATTTTAAGAGGTTTTTTAAAGGACAGGTGTTATCAGGGTCTTTCAGTATACAAATGTAGGAATTTGATCAATTATGCTTTAACCGAGGGTACTCCGAAGTCCCATAGAGATGATAGAGCTGATGAATTTGTACATAAGATCCGATGGGATGAGACGAGCGTTAGAGAGTTGAATTTATCAACAGTAGGTGAAGCTTTAAGCTGGGTTTACGAGAATATCATCTACTGTTACGACGAGTTCTCCTATGGTTGTTTAGAAGCTTGGGCAACACCAGAGGCAACACTAACGTTTAAAACAGTTAATGGTTCAAAGGGATTTTACGGAGATTGTGAAGATTTAGCCATATTATTAGCGTCTTTAATAAAGTTTCACACGTTTGAATTCATTCCCGAAGAGGATGACGTCTACGTGAGGTGTGGTTTCGTAGAGGTGGAGCCTGGAGTATTTGGATTACATGCGTGGGTGGTTTTCTACGATGGAAGTGAACGTAAATGGTATGAGATAGATCCTACGAGGAACTATATGGAATGTATACCGTATCCGAAAAACGGTACGTTATGGTTTAACGACGTAGGAGTGTTTGGTTTCCAACCGGGATATTACCCAGAGTGCTATTAATCCTCTCTCACCTCGTGGATTTGCTGCCATAGCTGATTTTTAACTAAAATTATCCATCCTCGTAAGATTTTTATTTACCAAAAAGTTTTAAGTTAATCTTCTAAAAAGAGTATTTGAAAGGTGATTTTTTGAATAGGATGTTTTTGGCAGGTATAATTATCTTGGTAATTGGACTCATAGTCTTAGCAGTCGGCCTACCCATAGGTTCTTCAGAGGCGCCCGTAGAAATGGGGGAGTGGAAGATTACTTGGTTTAGGATATTCTCAGTTCCCACTGAAGTTGTTCCCTTCAATACTATTGGCATTTCAATAAATGAAACAACTCTTCCAGCCAACTTTGATTTCATCATGAGTGATCCTGATTTCATACCCTATACAGGCTTCCAAGATGAAATAGCCCTTGTAGCTAAGACTGAGATACATGTTCCAAACGATGGGAGAGTACGCTTTGAACTAGGTAGTGATGATGGAAGCCTTCTCTTTATAGATGGAGAACTCGTGATAGATAATTGGGGAACACACGGTTACGAACCGAGATCTACGATAGTTGATTTAGAAAAAGGAAGACACACAGTAGAAGTATGGTGGTTTGAATGGCATGGAGCGGCTGTAGTGAGTTTTAAAATGGATGAAAAAGTCACTTCCAGCAATCCTTGGTATGGTCGGGCAGTGGGTGGAGCTATTATCATCGCCGGACTTACCATAATGATAATTTCTAGACCTAGGAAGAGAAAGTAGAAAATTATCTTCACTAAGCCCCTTTTTCAATTTTTAAATCGCCTCTATTTAAGCTACATTTTCTTAGGTTTTAGTAGGAACCCCAATAATGCTAGAATTATCCCTATGAATACTAATGCTCCACCTCCCGTCATTATACTCATAGCTTCCTGTTGCCCTGATACTGCCATGTTGAATAGTGCAGCGGGATCATCTTCT
>JAWCKO010000066.1:0-6981 GCA_038851915.1 Bathyarchaeia archaeon | reverse complement strand
TGACTAGGCTATAAAAGCTTCGCATACATCCAGTTAACATAACCCATAGTCCACACACGAAATTCAGTATTATCGTCGCTAGAATTATAGGAATCTAAGGAACTTTACAAACTCTTACTTCCTCACTTACTTTCCCACTAAAAGAGAGTTTATCGGGAGAGGGAATATTTAAGAGTTTATATAAAACGGTTAAATTCTAAAGCCTAAAACTCTTAAACTCTCAGAGACTTTTAGGAAGATTAATTTTAAAAATTCAACTGCGGCTCACTAGTAATGCCGTATTAACTTACTAGCATCAATCTAGGTATTTGAAGACTAGTATGAGGCATTTCAAGTAGACATATATAGAAGGAGTCTATCTACTTCCGTGTTTAATCCAAGCTCTCTACTAGACTCTGGATCTACAGCTTCAACCGTTATAAGCCATCTATTGCTCTTCAAGTCGTATGCGATACTCATGTAGGTATGTATCGGAAAATCCTGGTGTTCGTAAATAGAGCCTACTTTCCACTCCAACCTGAATATTCTTTCAAGATTAACTCTCCTATAATCTATCACATATGAAGAAACGTGCTTAGTTAAAGCTGCGGCTTTGATTACGTGAAGTGTTTCAGTTCCTATGAAAATAGGACCTAAGCATCCAGCTATTATTGAACCATTTAAAAGAAAGTAACCTGGCTGATCATACCCATCAACCTTTAAAATTCCAAGTTTAACCCAGTTGAAGCCGTCACGACTTAAGGCCAAAGCCGTATTAACCTTGGTTTCGCCAGCCTTCCTAGTCTTATACAGAGCAAAGTACATACCATCTATCACGTCTATTGTAGTATCCCTAGCCTCCCCACTATCGTAATCCATATCGCATTTAATTGTAAACCCCTCCCCCTTCCAAGGGCCAGCCGGATCATCGGCGGTCATAAGATATGTCTGCCATTTAGATTCGTAGACGCCACCCTCCCCACCGGCAATATTTCCATTCGTCACATCTACAGATAGATATAGCATGTATCGTCCAGTTGACGGGTCTCTGAGAAGTTGCGTACCTTCAATGCTGTGGACGACTGACCCCACAATTTCACTGAGCTCCTCTTTACTCATTGAAAATACTAAGCTATAGTCCTCTCCATTGTTAGACCGGTATATTTCGAAACAAAAGCCTCGCTTAATAGGGCCCATTCTAGGTCTACTTGTCAACCAGAATTCACCTGTTTCAGTGTCTATTAAGAGCTTGCCTGCTCCACACCAAGAGCCGGGTTCTAAGCTTGGAGGGTTCAGTAAAACCTTTCTAAACTTCTTCTTCAAAAAGATCAATTGAGGAGGATACACACCATACCACAAAGCAAAAAGACCCCTTCAGATATTCCATAGGAAAGTCTAGATAAGTTTAACTATGTAACTTTTCCCCATAAAAATTCTTTCTCAGAAAGAGTTGAGTTTCCTTTGATGTAAGACTTGTTTAAGTAATTTACTTTTACGCATCCAAACTTCCTTGGGTATACTGAGCTTAGAAAATACGTATTCAAGGGAGTCTTCAATTTTGTTAAACTTTAAAGGAGGTTTTCTAAGGGCATTTCTAACGTTTTCTCTAACCTGCCAGACGCCGACAGGCATTATGTACCCGGGGTGAGCCTCTCTAAGTATCAATACTGAAGCTTGGCGCCGTTCGACCGCAAGCTTCTCCGTGACCGCAAGCCTAGCCGCATAGTAGCATCCACCCATGTCAGCATATGTAGTTCTCCCGCCAAAGCCTTCATAATCTCCATACATAACTACTCTATCCCCCTGAGGATTCCAAACCGTCCCGGGATACCACGCTTCTATACTTTCATAACTCCAAGCATCTGGAACCATAAGTATTTCAAATCTATTATCCAGATAGTCTGACTCGTATACTCTATACTCATTTATAATCGGGTTTTCTCTGACATTCTCAATCAGAGTATTTGAGATTATGCTATCAACAGCTGTTATACTCCACCTCGTTGGTACAAGTCTTCTCCGTCTATATTCTCCAAATGCTCCTACGCTGAAAGCCCTCTGGATTTTAGAAACAGGTATGTTACTTTTATAAAGCTCTAAAACAGCATCTGAAGCTTTCAAATCGTAATCACTGTAGGCCTTCTCAAGCCTGTAATCCAGTTTGAGAGAACCGATTTTAAGCGACTCTATCGGAGCTGAAGCTCCGAAAGGCTGAACCTCATCATCAACCAGAAAAATGCCAGCAGGTTTTTTTCTAAAAAACATCTCAACTTCGACTGAAAGATTTGAAAGAGCTAAATCTCTAACTTCATCCAGAAGCTTATTTGAACCAATTGGTTGATCGACTCTAACCTTAAAATTGCCTCTGATAAGACTCAACCTGATTTCAGCGATTTCATCTATCGACTTGCCGAACCAAAGCTCTGGGGTATCCATCATGGAAGTATCTCCATGAACAGGGGGGGTTAAAGGACCTACAAAAACATGAGGATAGCCAAATCGACCGACGAATACACTTGGTGGATTTGACCCATCTAGATTTAACCCTTTAACTTTAACTAAAGTTCTCACATAGTGGGAAAGCCTAACTATTATTGGGCATCTAGATTTACCGCAAAGCATTCTAGCTCCTTTACATAGGACGCATAAACTACCGCTTGGAACTCTATATGAAATATCCACTTCATTTGGATTTAACTCAGCTACTAGCCTAGGCTCAGCTATAAGATTTGCTAGGTCTAAGCCCAATCTGGACTTGGAAAACACCGTCGTCTTATCCATTTTTCCACTAGAGGATTATAATATTAAATACGATAGAGATGTGGAAAGACCGCTTCATAAACTCATCGCTACTTTTCAAAGTCTTCAAAACTCATGATTTTTAGATCCCTAGGCTTCTTAGCAATATCCGAAATTCTACAGCCTACTAGCAGGTTTACACCTTTCTCTGAAGCAATATCTACGATTCTCTGAGTAACTATACCATCGAATACTACAGCTTTAACCCCCTCCATGTTTTTAAGTTCTTCAGCCAGATTGCTTACCGGTATTCGAGCAATAGCTTCCATATTGCTGTTAAAGGTTACAGCTTCCAAACTGTTTCGAAGCTCTCCAACTACTGTTTTAATACGATCCATGTGAATATTAAGCTCAGCAGACTCCAAAGGGGGTTTCTTAGCTTTATCAAGTAATTCTAAAATCTCTTTAGGTGTTAAATCTTCAACTTCCATGTTAGACGGGGCTCTTACGACATACGTTATTGGAATCGTTTGCATAAGCTCTTTAAGTATTAAATCTCCACCTCTATCTCCGTCTAGAAAAGCTATAACCTCCTTCTTAGTCTTTGCGAGTTTTATAACACTCTCAGGTATTTTAACGCCTTCAATTGCTATAACGTTCCTTATTCCAGCTCTGAGTAAAGAGAGAACATCCGCTCGGCCCTCAACTATAATTAGAGAATCTGAAGATTTTACATCTGGTCCAGCCGGTAGCTCTTCAGAACCGTATTTAGCGACTTCATATTCCCTGGATTCCTCGAGGAGCTTCTTAAGCAATTTTTCCGTGTCAGATGCCAACTCCATATCCCACTTCTTTAAGATTTCACGAGATCTTTCGATTATACGTTTTCTTTTAATCTCTCTTAAATCCTCAATTTTCTCTAAAACTACTTTAGCATTGCAAGGCCCAATCCTTTCAATACTTTCAAGCGCGGCGGCTATGAGTGCAACTGAAGCTCTATCTAAGCTTGTTGGAATTACTATCCTACCTTGCGTCTTATCTTGCTTAGTCAATAGCTGAATCTCTATTCTACCTATTCTACCAGTTTTCTGAAGCTCTCTAAGTTCAAGCTCTGGTCCGAAAAGTCCCTCAGTTTGACCAAATATAGCGCCTACTACGTCTGGTTTTTCAACAATTCCATCTACTTCGAACTTAGCGTAAATAGCATACTTAGTTGTCCCAGGTTGAATTTGCTCCATGATTTTAAACACCTCAACTTATCTTAAAAAGACTTATCTCTAGGATAAAGGAGAAAACGTAACATATTAAGATTTCAGATGTTTCATCGTAAACTAGGGAGACCTGTTAAAAGGTAATGTGACAAATAGGCCTATGAGAAAACCAGCTACTACGTCTGAAAACCAGTGACTTCCAAGAGCTAAAACTTCTAAAATTGTTAACACTGATAATACGTAAATAAAAACAGACAACCATTTAGAGAAATTATAGAAGAACCCTGTGAAAATCCCAGCCAAAGCCGCATGATTGCTCGGGAAGCCATAATCTTGTTTAATAGAGGCCGGCGGTCTATGTCTTCTAAACAGCTCTTTAACAGCCCTAATTAGAATGGAAGTGGTTAATGCGAGCACTATAAGTGTTATAACGTCTGTCAGTTTTCTACGTCTGAATAATGTGAGAAACGCGAATATAAAATACGTTAGAGGCAGTATCATGTCTAAAACCATAAATATAGGTGTAAGAGTGTTCATCGGATTGTTCAACCACCACTCTCTGATGGTTAGATATACGGAGATGTCAAGTTCTTCTATTAAGCTCTTCAGAGTTGAGTTAAAGCCTATGTACTCAGATAGATGGATGGACATGCCTGTGGTAAATGGTATCGTTAAATTATCATCGATCTTGAGTATTAAAGCTTCTACTATGGTTGATGCTGCACATGCTAAGAGCACAGTATAAGGCTCATAGAGAAGGCTTCCAATTAAAGCAGTTATCGTGAAACCGGCTAAAGACGTTTTAATCCGCCACGAGTTTTTAGACTTTTCCTCTCTTAAAGTCCTCAGAAGACCTGCGAATCCATCACCTAAGCCAGTTATCAATACGACCACCGAGGCTTTTTCAAATGGTAAGATGCACGTTAAGATTAAGACGGAAAGCCCTAGGAATAGTGGAGATTTTGCTATGCTTACGCTTTCTCTCTCAGTGAGCATACGTTTGTAAAGCCTAGTCAGATATGTTGAGACGCCTTTAACCCTCATGTATTCGTTGAGAAGATAAATTAGTAATAGAGAAGCCGTGAGAAGCGCCCCTACAAATATACCAAACCTACTGTATACGACTATTGATGCAATGCATAAAGCTATGTGAACTAGATCTCTCAACAGCTTATACAGTACGCCACCTACCATATTTTTCATAAGGGTTTATTCACCTATTACTTGAACAACTACTGTTCTATTCCTCGGATGAGTATCCGCCTCTATGAATATTATGGATTGCCACGTTCCAAGGAAAAGCCTACCATCTACTATGGGCACCGTTCTTGATGGATTTATGAGCATGGACCTAAGATGGGAGTGCGCATTGACGGGATGATCGTATACTCCTTTCTTAGGGGCTAAACGTTCAAGAAGGTCTTTAAAATCTTTAAGCAAATCTGGAGTGTACTCGTTTAACGTTATAAGTGCCGTAGCGTGGGGTGCAAATATATGGGCTAAACCGTTTCTAACTCCAGATCTTCTAACGATATCAGCTACTTTATCCGTTATATCTATGAAATCCACTTCACCTGTAGTGTTAAACTTCATTGTTTCAATATAAACTTTGAACCCTTTACCGCTCATAATCCTGAATATTAGCTGACCACAACTTTAACTTTAACTCTTCCAGTGATTCTCTATGGGTTTTTCACATTTCAATGTCCACTTGATAAATCAATGTTTATATTAACCTAGCTTCTCCACCTATAAGTAGTAGGGAGGTCTGACCTTAGCTGGGTAAAAGAAAAGTCATCAGCGAAGAAGAAATTAAAACTCTCGTATTACCTAGTCCAGGCGAGGTTCTAGGAATGGTTGAAAAGCTTCTTGGCTATGATAGACTTGTAGTACGATGCGTAGATGGGCATACGAGGTTATGTAGGATTAGAGGTAAGATGAAGCGTAAAGTTTGGATTAAGGAAGGGGATGTAGTCCTCGTATCGCGTTACACTCATAATCAAGTAGATTGGCTCGCTAAAAATGGATACATTCCTCAAGACTGGACGTAGAAAGTGAATTAGAAGGCTTTCAACTTGGAGAGAGATGATTTTCTTAAACATGAGAAGAAGCTTCTTCTTAGGGAGAAGAGGTATATAATCGAACAGCTTTTTAAAGTTAAACGTTCTGAAGAATATGAAGCTCTTGAGGAAGTTTTCGATAAGCCTACTCTTCTAACACTGTACAATATGATTAGACAGGGGATAATCTCTGAAATGTATGGTGCTATTAAAGCTGGGAAGGAGAGTAAAATATTCTGGGCTAGAGGCTCGGAGAATGAAGACCTCGCTGTGAAAATCTACTTAACGGTTGCATCTGAATTTAGAACAGGTATGGTTATGTATATAGAGGGAGACCCGAGGTTTAAAAACGTTAAAAGAGATCGACGGGGACTTATACACCAGTGGGCTTTAAAAGAATTTAAGAATCTTAAGGAGGCTTATGATTGCAACATTAGAGTCCCTAAACCTATCATAGTTAAAAACAACGTTTTAGTTATGGATTTTATAGGACGTGAAGGCATACCAGCCCCACTTATAAAAGATGTTGAAGTTAAAAATCCAGCGAGAATCTATAAGATGGTTCTGAACGATGTGAAGAAACTGTATGGAAAGGCTAAACTTGTCCATGGAGACCTCAGTGAGTACAACATAATGTATTGGAAAGGTTTACCTTACCTGATAGACTTATCACAGACTGTTTCAATCGACCACCCCCTCAGCCACGAGTTTCTGAGAAGAGACATTAGAAATATTAATAGGTTTTTTAGAAGGCTTGGAGTAAACGTTTTAGAAGACAGCGAGCTTTATGAGTGGATAATTTCTTAAATAGTTTCAGTACTAAATCATTATTATTGTGGGTGATTCGGGTTTTGAGTATAAGCCCCTTAAAACCTTCTTTCGGAACCGCTGGGATAAGGGGAATAGCAAATAGGGATTTAACTCCTCATCTGGCTATTCGAGTGGGCTTATGCATGGCTAGATACCTTGGTCTTGGAAAGAGCGTTGTAGTT
>JAWCKO010000065.1:5926-7058 GCA_038851915.1 Bathyarchaeia archaeon | reverse complement strand
TACACCTAATCCTCTATCTGCAGCCATTTTAAGCGTTGGAATAAGCCTCGGATCGAAGCCCATTATAAGTGCAGCTATCGAATCCGTAGCCACGGGGTCTTCCCCAACGATGATTAAACCCATGTTTACAGGCGTCCCCTGTGTCGGGCCTAAACCCTCCATGGCTACTATTCCATCTATTATCGTAAGGTTTATCGGTCTAATCGTAGCTAGATCTGTTATCGGCGCAGCCATGTATGTTCCCCCAAGCCTATTATCAGCCTCATGCAGCCTCCCTTTTGGACTACCGTAAACTGAAGAAGGTGGAATTCCTATAAGGTTTTTCAAACCAAGCGTTACAACTGCATCGCTATGAGTCTTTAAACACGCTAGTGAAATGAAGAAATCGACTTCAAACAACCGCTTGCTTAAAGTCACATTTTGAAGTGCTCTACCGTCAGGTATATTTACGTCGATGAATTCTCCAACGTTTAAATCGACCACTTCAACCCCACTGTTTGAAGCTGCATCTAGAAGCCCTAGAACTCTAAAGTTTTCCAACGTATTTCCCTCTCCACTCCCCTCGGCTACTACGATTTGCGAAGAACCCGTAGACTTAAGCAGGTCTATCAAGGCCCTCAGAGTTTCCGGATGGGTTGTCGCAGGTGGAGTATAAGCACCTACAACGTTGGGTTTAACCATAATTTTATAACCGGGTTTTATACATGCGTCTAAATCGAGGAGATGGAAGGCCTCACTTAAAGCCTCATATATGTTTGCCCTTTCAGCTCTAACAACTGCCACTACGGCTTTAGCTTCTCCTGTAAACTTGAAGCTTCTAAGGGCTTCGCTGGGATTTTTAGCCGTATACGTATATATAGTGAGAAACGTAAGTATAGAGGATAGTGTAAAAAACATGATTATAAGTAGCTTACTAGAGCCATGTCGCATAGCTTTCAAGAACTACGACTCACAACATCGCTTTAAAGGTTTTGCAACTATTTATTTAGCAGGTTTTACTCAGACTTTCATAGCTACTTTCACCTATACTATGATGGTTGTTTGGCTGGGCTCGTCAAATGAAGGGTTATGTCCTGCTTTATCGATAGGTAAAGCCATATACTATTCTTGGCTTCTTTTGATATCATACGAT
>JAWCKO010000065.1:0-5841 GCA_038851915.1 Bathyarchaeia archaeon | reverse complement strand
GATATTTAAACCAATTTTTAGTCTTCTATCAGACAAATTTGGATGGAGGATAACACTTATTTTATCAATTGTTTCTCAAATTGCTTCATTAGCCGTTTTAATTGGAAACAAACTTCAAAATCTTCTAATATCTAGAATTCTTCAGGGAATAGCTTCTTCAATATCGCCCACCCTTATGGCTGTAGCATCCAATTTAACCGACGATGGTGAACGCTACGTAGGCATTTACATGAGTTTTAGAGGTTTAGGCTACCTAGCGGCTCCATTGTTAATAGCCATAATGAAAGAGCCGAGTAGACAGTCCGTAATCTCCATTACTTTTTCTCTAGCGTTTCTGCAAACAGCTCCATTGCTTGTAAACGTGCATCTAAAGTTTGGAAAAGCAGATAAGCTTAATCTTAATACGCTTCTTCAGAAAGAAACCTGCCCGCTATTTCTGTTAACGGTATTAGCGTCGATACTCATGGGTGTTAGATTTACCTTAATCCCCCTGGCCATGATTAGACGAGGCTTTACAACACAAATCGTCAGCATGATTTTAACCCTAGGCTTCTTAGTATGTCTTGTAGGTCAAGCCTCATCAGGGATTTTACTTGAAAGCGGGCATCTGATGCTTTTGGCCTCCTCAGGCTTCATACTATCTACAGTGGGATCAGCATACATGCTTCTTACGAGAAATCTTCTCGACCTATTGATCGTAGCTTTAACGATGACTTTAGGGTCTGGCTTAGCCCTACTATCGACGAACACACTGCTTACACAAAAAGCCCGGAAAACAAACATAGCATCTACATTAGGCTTAAACGGATTGGCGCAGAGTATGGGAGAACTTATAGGATTAACGGCTATAGCTTCACTTTCAGAAATAGACCTCAATATGGCAATAGTATCGATCATAGTGATTACATTAACAGGATTTATAATATCTCTTCTTATAAGAGAGGGGCGACTAATGAAATAGGGACGATGGGATAAATCTAATCTTCTCAAGACCTTGTAAATGCAAACGTTGAGAGCATCAAATTTAATTCATATGTCTCATCTTCACTTTTTTGAAACTTTCCTAAAACCGGAAACTGGAAGAAAAGTATATCGACGTTTGAATTCGATTATCTGCAGATTCGATGTATTATTTGTATAATAAGACTTTTATACACATATTAGTACCACATGCTCTGTGGGCATCATAAGCGTAAGAATCGACGAAGAAACCCGTCAGAAAATGAAGAAGCTCTCCCATCTAAATTGGAGCGAAGTAATAAGACAAGCAATTCTTCAAAAAATCAAGGAAGAAGAAAGTAAGAAGAGGAGACTTGATCCAAAGGTGCTTAAGGAAGAAATGGAGATAACCGATAGAATAAGAAGGCCCTCCCCCTCTTGGAGCAGTGTCGAGGAGATAAGGAAATGGAGAGAAATGAGGCGATTGGAGTAGTAGACGCCTCTGTAGTTGTGAAATGGTTTGTAGAAGAATACTATAACTGAGGCGTTGAAGCTAAGAAATGACTATGTAGACCGCCTCATAGACGTAGTTACTCCAGAGCTGTTGCCTTTTGAAGTTCTCAATGCCCTCAGATATAGCCCAGAATTTGGAGAGAAAGACTTAAAGGAAGTTGCAGAGGCGTTGATAAAATATTACCTCTGGCTTTTCCCGATGTTGGGAAAACTGGCTGAAAAACTATAGAGAACGCTCTTAAGCATGGTATAACTATATATGATTCATCTTACATTTCACTCGCGGAAATGGAGGATAAGCCTTTCTTTACAGCCGATGAAAGGCTTTTGGCGAAACTGAAGGGCAATTCCTTCGCTCACCACATCGCAGAATATAAGCGGAAAATCTAGCAGGTTAATCGTCACGACCCTGTGAATTAACCTTTTTCAAGGTATTGGAAGTACAAATATGGGGGCTGTCGTTAGAGTCAACTCATATGTGTCGTCTCCGCTTTCGTAGAATTCCTTCAAACCATATAGCTTCACAACTTCTAAGTTTTTAGCGTGTACATTTAACTTGATCTTATGTATTCCTCCAGTAGTCCAGCATACGTATTTTTCAACCCCATACTCGTTTTTAAAAACTAGAACGTAGTCGTTTTCACTTTCAGTTTTAACTCTTTCTTTAAAGTGGAAGCCGTTGAGTTGCGATGTGAGAGTATATATGGCGTAGTACGTTGGCTTGATAAAATACATGGGCCTCCCGTAAACCGATCTAAGGCCTTCATAGTCTGCGATTATACCGAAATTGTGCTCAGAATCTTGAATACTAGTTCCATCGTCCTTCCAATCGTAGAACACGCTCGCATTAACACCGCTCACTATATTCGCTAGGAACATTCTAACAGCGTACTCTGCTTGAGTCGCAATAGAGACCCTATTACCGTAGGAGCCACTAGTACAATAGCCCCACTCACTTGAGATAATAGGCTTCAATGGAAATCCATATGAGGCTAACATCTCCCTCAACCTAACGTAGTCTAGACTTACCGTTTCAGGGCTTGCGCTCCTGTATGGGTGGATGGAAACGGCGTCTATACACTTCAGCATGTCTAGCTTAAACGCCTCCTCTAGAAACGTAAAATCGAAGCCACTTATCCCAGGGGCTACGAGTTTAACATCACCTACTTCCTCAGCAGCTGAATGAACAGCCTTCAACAGTCGAGTGTAATCCTCCGGATTTGGCTTAGGCTTCCAAAACTGAGCCAGATTAGGCTCATTCCAAAGCTCCCATATGATTTCTCCACCTTTAAACTCTTTAAAAGACTCTAATGTAAACTTTGCAAAAGCCTCTCTGCCAACATCGCTGTAGGGTGCCATTCCCTCGTCGTAGTATTGATTCCCATAGTCGAGTATGAAGAGAGCCGTTATGTTCCGTTCTCTTAAAGCGTCTACAAGCCTCCTGTACTCTCTGAAATCGTAGACGCTTTTTTCTCTTTCTACTTCACTCCATAGGAAGTCCATTCTAATCAGGTTTATACCAGCATACTTCATCATGTCTAAGTCTACTTTCCTAGGAGTTATGAAGTGTATGTTCACTCCAAACTTGTAAATGGTTTCCGAGAAATCCCGCTCTTCAATAACCGCGAACAGCCAAGGGTAGGATTCAAAGTTGTACTTCGGGTTTTCAGAAACCCCGTTAAACACCCTTCCATTTAAATGGCATTCCAACAGGTAAAGCATAGGCTCCAAAGAACCGGTATCCAGATTTACAGCGTACACCCTATTTTCCATAGCTTTAACCTTGAAACCAGATATCCTGATCAATCTGGATTGTTCGTCCATAGGCTTCAAATAGATTTCAAGAGTATTCTCGCCAAACGTAGGGCTGAAAACGTTAAAGTACATCTTCACTTCTTCGCCTTTTAGAAACCAATTCTTAGCAATAGTATCCGTACCTATGTAAGCCAATTCCACAGACGGTTTAATGATAGACAGAACACTCACCGCTATAATCAATGCGGAGGCTACAGATATTAGTAGCTTCAAACTCCAACCCTTAAAGTACGGTTTATCCAAAGGCAATCCTCAATTTAGAATACTCATTGAAACCCCCTATATACAAGTCTTCCCTTAGACTCACGTACTTAAAGACGTAGTAGTTTAGACGGTCAAATACGATACACCTAAAGTCCACACCATAACTTCTAAAAAAAGGATCAGATTTTCAACTCAACTCTATAATCTTCAATCTTATCTTCTCTCACTTTAACCCCTAAGCCTGGCTTATCAGGCACTTTTACTTTAGCGCCTTCAAACTCTAAACGATCTACCAAGAGGCTTTCAAGGAACTGCGGACCGTTTATATCGATAGGCGCCACTATAGGTAGAGTACTGAATAGGTGTACAGAAGCCGTAAAGCCAACCCCGCTCTCAGTCATACCGCTAGCAAATAGATCTATACCCGCGGCTTCAGCTAAAGCAGCTATCTTAAGATTACCCATTATCCCTGATTTAGCTAGTTTTAAAACGATTAGATCTAACGCATTTGCAGATATCAGTTTAACCAGATCGTAGTGGCTAAACATAGATTCATCTACAGCTACTGGTATGGGGCTTTTTGAAACTATACGTTTAAGCCCTTCGTAATCCCAAGTTGGAACTGGTTGTTCGAGGCATATTATCCTCTCAATACGCATATCCTCTATGAGGTTTAGAAGCTTCCTTATGGAATAGCTAGTATAGGCCTGATTAGCATCAGCCCATATAGTTGCATCTGGAACAGCTTCGCTGACAACTTTAAGCCTCTCGGCATCTTCAGCGGGGTCGCCCATAATCTTAACTTTAAAACACCTATAGCCTTTTGAATACATTTCCCTAGCGTAATCAACCATAGCTTCAGGATCACCGCTCATCATAGCTGAAAGCTCTACGTAGTCACTTATCTTGCCTCCTATGAGTCTATGAATGGGTTGACCCGTTGTTTTACCCATTATGTCGAATAAAGCCGTTTCAACAGCCGATTTAATGAATGGCTGGCCTGAGCTCACGACTGGAGTTAAAAGCTTATCTAGTCTTCTGAGGATTAGGTTTAAACTGAATGGATCCATGCTTTTTAAAGCCGGAGCGATGTAATTCACCAAAGACGTGTAGGCGGACTCTAATGTTTCATACATCCAAGTATGCATAAGCCTAGCCTCACCCCAACCCACAATACCATCAGAAGTTTCAATTTTAACGTATAGGTGGTCTCCGGGTACTCCAGGCTTACCTACGACGCCTCTAGAGAGAACGAAAGACCTCACGTACGGTATTTTAAGCGGATATGCTTCAACGCTTCTTATGGTAGACATGGGAACACGTCTAAAATTCAATCCGCCGACTATTTAAGCGTTCATAGACTATGCGTAAATCGATGTATACTCTATACTTTTCCTAAGATCCTTTACTATGATTAAATAGTTTTATGGGTTGAAGCATTCAATAGTTGCTCTGAATCAAAGGTCTGATATTCTCAGCGTATATGCTTGTAACTTCCGACAGGATTAAGCCCTCCAGGTCTCTTACCGGGTCGTTGACCGAATACGTAGTTATGTACGGGGCCTTAACCAAGGCTCTAACCTCCTCCGGGTAATCCCAGTCTTTTAGGTAGAATATCGATATTTTATGCCCCTTATTTCCGAGTATTTTAAGGTCTTCCAGAGCCTCTTTAAAATTCTGCCATCCGCCGTCCGTTATAACGACTACGAAGCATTGTTCTCTAGCGACATTTAGAAGCTTCGCAATAGTCTTAGTAGGCATTATAGTCAACTCTCTAAACCTGGATGAGAGTACGAGTTCTTTAAAATCATCATCCGCACTCCAGTCAGCAGCTATATGGTTTGTCGAGAAATTCACGATAGCCGTGTTCCCACCAGCCCATTTAGCGCTTAAATAAGCTATGAAACCTGCAGTAGATACTTTATCCAGTATATTGCTCATACTGTAACTCGTATCTAAAACAACTAGGACAGACGGTATGATGTTCGTATGTAGCTCCCCACCTCTGCCTGCGGCCCTCATATGCCATCTAATCGTTGTAACCTCCGGTATTATAGGTCCCTCATCTAAACTTGCCTCTACGTCTAAAGACTCTATATCATCTTCAACATACCATTCTTCAGGATAACTCTGTATGGTCCATGTGGGTCTAACCTCGCCTCTCGAAGCTAAGTACGTTACTAGAATGTTTTCAGCCCTCGCCCTATACCAGAGCCTCCTCCATAAAAGGTCTTTAACGTCTAAAGGCATTTTCTCTAGGAGCTTGCTGATAGACGTGGGCAGTGTGAATTTCCCATAGCCTCTTCCAGCAGCCGCCCTATGGGCTTTCCCAGGCTCTTTAGACACGTACATGCGATCTGCCTCCTCAGA
>JAWCKO010000064.1:2172-7293 GCA_038851915.1 Bathyarchaeia archaeon | reverse complement strand
AACTCTTTGACCTTCTCTAGCGAACGCCTTATAAATTGGAATTTTCCACTTAGGGTATCCTCCTCCGAACTTGCCTCCAGGTAGGTCTATGCTTATAATTGTGGCATCTGGCTGGGCTACCCGTGTGAATAGGAAGAGAGAGCCACCATCTGCTGTACCTATCTCGAGGATAAAGTTCGGCTTAATATTCCGGACTAGTTCCAGCAGTTTAGCTATCTCATATTCTATCTGGTTCGGCTTTATAGATACGTAGAGATATCTGAATGAAAAAGCCAGTGTTATAGCATCTTGAACATCATTAGTATTCTCAACAAGCTTTATCAACTTACGAGCAATGAAGGGAGCTCCACCATATCCTACACCCACGTCTACAATTATGAGTACAACTTTTCTGAAGACGTATGACGAGGATGTTTTAATAAACGTTGTAGACCCCTCTTCACGAAGTATTCTAAATCCCCTTTTAATTAAATTCAACTGATCCGTACCACCCGGGTAAGCCGTTCTATATTTCTACTTCAGAGTAGTCTCCTACGTGAAGTCTTATGATGCCATGTCTCTTATTCTTCGCGATTTTAGCATTTCTGCCTATTAGGCTTTCCTCAAGTCTATCTACGTTTTCTATTAATGTATCTTCTAATATTACGCTGTGTTCTATAGAGCTGCCCAGTATCTTTGAGCGGTTTCCTATGCTTGTATATGGTCCTATGGAAGAGTCTTTTATTAGGCATCCATTACCGATTACAGTTGGTCCTCTAATCGCGCTGTTCACGACTTTACTATCTTCACCTATTGTTACTCTGCCGTCTACTTTAGAATCTATGAGTTCCCCTTTAATATCCCTCTCAATACGCTCATCGAGTATAAGCATGTTCGCGTATAAGATGTCGTCCTTCTTACCAGTATCTATCCACCATCCTTCGACAAAGCTGTAGCCGATATTATAGCCCTTATCAAGCATGATCTGTAAAGCATCCGTTATCTCGAGTTCGCCCCTCCAGCTCGGCTTCAAACACTTAATAATATCAAAAACCACGGGTCTAAACATGTAGACACCTACTAATGCGTATTTACTAGGTGGAATCTTAGGCTTTTCAACAAACCCTATGAGCCGCTTATGTTCGTCTAACTTTGCAACACCGAACCTAGTCGGGTCTTCGACTTCCTTGAAGAGGACATATGCATCATAGTTTTTCCTGAGAAACTCCTCGATATACTTTCTAATGCCATACTGTAGCAAGTTGTCTCCTAAGTATACGACAAACGAATCGCTACACGTGAAATCTCTACATAAACCGACTGCGTGGGCAATACCGAGGGGCTTACCCTGATGTATGTAAGCGATCTTCACCCCAAACTTAGAGCCATCTCCATAATACTCTTTAACCATCTCAGGGCAGGTTTCACCTAAAACTATGGCTACATCTTCAATACCTGAATCTTTGAGGTCTTCCAAAACATACTGACTGATAGGCTTATTAGCTACAGGGATTAATTGTTTGGGGCCAGTAAACGTCAGAGGCCTAAGCCTAGTGCCAGCACCACCGTGGAGAATAATGCCTTTCATCAGGAACTATTATTCACCTAACAATATTTAAGCCTGAAGAACATAGACTTAATCCGCAATTTCACAGTTAGGCACTGCTAGTTACAGCTTAGATTTTTGCTAGTCCGATTTCTAGTACGTATTTTTCGGCTTCTATCCGTGTTTCCGGTCTTCCTATGTCTCTCCAGAATACGGATCCTGGTATTCTATACGCTAAGACGTTTAATCCGTCTTTTATCATGAGTTTTATAGTGTCTGTCACCCAGTATTCCCCAGCTGGAGATACATGAGTCTTTTTTACGTATTTGAATACGTCTGGGCTGAATATTATGGGGCCTGAGTTTACAAGGTACGCGTCTCCTAGTTTGGCTTCTCTAGCCTCCGCTTCAGAGGGTTTTTCGAGTATATTTAAAACCCTAGCGTCTTCATCTACTTTAACTATTCCGTATTCCCTGTAGGAGCCCATCGGGTATACTCCTACCGTGGCATGGGCTTTTCCGCTTTCGTGGAATTCAACCATGCTTTTGAAGAACTCCATTGGGTGGAAGAATGTGTCTCCGTATACAACCATGAAGTCTTCCGAAATCCAGCCTTCAGCTGTTTCAACAGCCTTGGCTGTTCCAGCGCCTCGGCTCATATCCTGGTATAGGTAGGCTATTTTCACGCCTAGCCATCCCCCGTCGCGTAGATACTCCATTATCTGGCTTTTACGCTCACCCAAGACCACGTAGATCTTCCCAATGCCTGCTGAAGCTAATCCTCTAACGGCATACTCTATGACAGGGTAGTATCCTATGAGGCACATCTCCTTGTTAACAGCGTTGGAGTAGGGCTTCATACGTGTTCCTCTACCAGCGGCGAGAATAACGGCTTCCATCGAGTATCAATAGAAATTGATCGCAATTTCCTTAAAAATATTAATAGTTTTATAACTCGTAAATTGTCTATAGCAATTTACCTTAAGCATATTTATAAGTGGATGTTGAAGTAGAAATATTTAGGTTTATATGGGTTTAACATTTGAAATCCCTAAAAGTCTTCTAGAGGCGCTTCGTAAGCGTGGTCTCGACCCATCTAATACTGTAGTCGATGCGTTATTTAAAATGCTGAACTTAGACCCCGCAGAAGAAGTAGAGACACACGTAGAATTGGCTGAGAAGTTCCTTGAGGAGGGTAGAAGACTCGTAGAGGAAGACCCTATTCAAGCGTCTGAAAAACTGTATAAGGCTGCTGAAGAAGCCGTTAAAACAGTAGCCATAGTGCTCAACTTCCATATGATTCTGGAGAGGGTGAAGGCTAGGGATAGATGGACTTTATCAGACTTAGATGAAGCCGCGAAACAAGCATCTAAAAGCATTGGTAAAGAATTCTACGTTGGCTGGGATAGAGCATACTACTTACACGTAGCTGGATTTCATGAGGCAAAATTGAACAGTGAAGCTGTTAAAGAGAGACTGCCGGATATAGATAACATGGTTAGAGTAGTAAAGAAGCTTCTGGAAAAGTTTAGACAGAGCGGAGAAAGCTTATAGTTGATAAACACTCTTAAATAGTATTGATGAGCGAACTAAACTTTTTTGAAATAGTTAAAAGGCGTAGATCTATTAGAAACTTCCAATCTAAGCCTGTTGAAGATGAAAAACTATTTAAGATTCTTGAAATGGTTGATTTAGCTCCTTCAGCTGGAAATCTGCAGGCTTATGAAATAGTTATGGTTAGAGATGAAAACCGTAAGAGGGCGTTGGCTGAAGCCGCCTGGGGTCAATGGTTTATAGCTGAAGCCCCCGTCGTCTTCGTCGTATGCGCTAATAGGCGTAGATCCGCCGTTAGATACGGCTCTAGAGGTGAAAACCTATACTCGATAAACGACGCTAGTATAGCTGCGGCTTATCTTGAGCTTGCCGCTGCGGCTTTAGGCTTAGGGTCGTGTTGGGTGGGGGCTTTCAGAGACGACATGGTTTCAAAGGCGATAGAAGCACCAAGCCATGTGAGGCCGATAGCTATAATACCCGTAGGCTATCCGGCTGAATCGCCAAGCCGCCCACGTAGGAGGGGTTTTAAAGACTTCCTACATTTGGATAAGGTTAGAGCCAGCGTTTAAAAGGTGATCGCCGTGGTTTTCAAACTATCCGTTATATCGGATGAGGTTTCTCAGGATTTAAACGATTTAATTGTATTCGCTAGGGAGTTTTCACTAGACGGTTTGGAGATAAGAACCCTATTCAATAGGAAGCCTCATGAGCTTGTAGATTTAGCTGGTTCCATTAGAACCAGTTTAAGGAATGCGGGCTTGGAGGTTTCAGCTGTAGCTTCCCCGGTTTTCAAATCAAACATAGATGATGAGGCGGAGTACAAGCAACATTTAAAGATCTTCGAACATTGCGTAGAGCTTGCTAAAACCCTCGACACGAGTATTATTCGCGTCTTCACCTTCTGGAAGAAGAATGGTATCGAGCAGGTTGTCGATAGAATAGTTGAACTCTACCAGCCGCTTATAGACGCTGCCAGAAGCGAAGGAGTTATACTTGGAGTTGAAAACGAACCCTCTACGTATGCGAGCAACGGTTTAAGACTTTCAAAGTTTCTATGGAAAGTAGGCACGAAGACCGTTAAAGCCATCTGGGACCCTGGAAACGACATATGGGATCCCGAGGGAGAAAAGCCCTATCCAGACGGTTACAATTACGTTCGAAATAACGTAGTACATGTACACGTTAAAGACGGGGTGAGGAAGGGACCGGGTGGAAGCCACGAGTTCACTCCAGTAGGCGAGGGGGAGGTAAACTACAGGGAACAGTTGAAGGCTTTAGCTTTCGACAAGTATAGGGGATACTTATCGCTTGAAACCCACTGGAGGCCTAGAGTCAAGCTCGAGGAATCGAAGGTTTTAATGCCTGGTGGAGCTGAATATTCAAGGCTAGGGTTTGAAGCTTCGAGAATATGTATGAGAAACCTTGTGAACATGCTTAGAGAGCTAGGGTTATAACCTTCCCATCAGCTGTATGAAGCAAGCGTTCACTTTCACCGTTTAGGTTTATAGTCGGCTTCTGGAATATGGGGAACAATATGGATAGGTCTACCTTCACAGAGTGCTTGAGCGGTTTTACGTCTAGCCCTTTGAACAAGCCTCCATACGGTTCCTCTTGAAACCCCCATCCTCCGCCCAGCTTCTTCTTGCGATAAACCCTCCAAGTCGACAAGCCTGAAGGCTTCAAGCTCTGCGAATTCTAAGAATACGGGCTCTAAGCTTCTCGGCGGGTCTGGTGTAAAATTGTTTACGGATGGTGCTGCTTCTAATGCTACGGGTTTTGGAAGCCTTCCCCTTCTACCGTATCTAAACCTATGCCGCCACATGAGCCCTCACAACTCAACTACGTTCAAGCTTATATCCTCCACTATTCTAGGGAATAGTAATATTTATATATTTCTGTGAATTATCACATAATTGAATTTGTGCATAAGCACAAAATAGGTTTGGAGGTGAAAAATATGGCATGGGGTTGGAGGGGTAGAGGTGGTTGGATTGGACCAATGCCAGGAAGAGGACCATTCAACTACTTACCGCCATGGCAAAG
>JAWCKO010000064.1:0-2136 GCA_038851915.1 Bathyarchaeia archaeon | reverse complement strand
ACCTTCGGAAGGGGATGGTGCTGGTACTACCTGTATAGCCCATGGGTTGTCAGAAGGCTTCCAAGAACTTGGCGGGTTTATCCGCCGTTTACATCACCACAATCTCCAGAAGGAGAACTGGCTGCTTTAGAAGATTACAAGAAGGAGCTTGAAGAAGAGAAAGCAAGCATAGAGCAGGAAATCGGAGACGTAGAAGCGAGAATAAAAGAGTTGAAGGGCACAACTAAGGAAGGCGGGAGTTAACCTAAGCTGTGGAAACTTGACTCTACCAGTTAAACGTTTCCAATGTTTCAACTGCGGTCAGGTGATAGAAGTCCCCCAGGGGGTTCAGAAGCCGCTTAATTGCCCGAAATGTGGAGCAGCAACGATGATGATCCATAGGTTGAATAAGGGTCCGCCCGGAGGAAGAGGAGGACCAGCATGGCAAAACTGTCAATAATACCCTTTATTTTTTAATTTAACTTTAAATGGGGGGTTGTTAAACTGTGAGGAAGATGAAAATAGCCATCCCAACAAAAAACCACATGGGTCTAGAGGATACCGTTTCAGATGCTTTCGATAAAGCTAAAACCTTTACAATAGTAGTATGTGAAGACGATAAAATTGTAAACGTGCAAATAGTCGATAACACCGCTACGCTCTATGAGTACGGTTCAGGACCTATTGTCGTAGAGATGCTGGCGGACTTAAAAGTAGACCTTGTATTGGCGTTGGAGATTGGACCAGGTGTTTCAAAATTGCTTGAACATTACAATATTCGGAGGATCTTAGTAGAATCGGGTAGAAGAGTTAAGGACACAGTGGAAGAAGGTTTAACGGGTCAGGACAGTAGGAGATAATGCGTAGTTAAAAAGAGTTTATTAAAGTTGTTAAAGTAGTAGTTCAACCATGGGGATTTTAGACCTTAAGAGGATCTAAAGGGTAAAGCGTCCCACCTTTTACAAATAGTTTTCTTTACAATATTAAAAGAAAATTTAAATAGATTTTCTCTAAAAACTATACTAATTTTCTTGGGAGTCTACTAAGAACTCCATCAATTTTTCAAGGTACTTAATGCGATCCAGTTATATACCATCTTAGGCTGTTAAACAATGCAAGGAAACATTCATAGTTTTAATGTAATTATTGTCAACACATTTTTATGTTGACTTTGCTCTTAATAATAGTTGAATCATGTCATTCTTACGAAGGAAGACTTGGATTGAGGGTTTAGATGATATTCTTAGAGGTGGTTTTTTAGAGGGCTCAAGTATCATCCTCCTTGGGCCTGTTGTAACTCTCAAGTCCCACTTAGCCTTTCAAATCATATATGGAGGATTGAAGAATGGTGAAAAGTGTCTTCTCATGAGTACTAATTTGAATTTTAATACTTTAAGGACCAATTTGAAAATTAGCTATGAGTGGGATTTGAAGTCTTACTTAGATTCTGGAAAGCTGGATTTCATCTACTACCCTTCCCATCTCACAGAAAGCACAAGCAGATCCGGCAGTCTAGAGGGGCTTAGAGAGATAACCTTTAGAACTGGGGAAGGCGTTACAAGAGTGGTTATACATACTTTCTCCCAGCTTTACTCGACTGTAAATGATGAGAGTTTAATCATGAATCTTGTTTACAGGCTTAAGGAGAAGATTGAGAGAAACCGTGGAATTGTTCTATATCTTCTAGATAGTGGTGTTCAAAGCCGTCAGTTCGAAGAAAACCTGAAGTCAATTTGCGACTATGTATTGGAGATGAGGGATAATGAAGACGTCGTAGAGATGAGGGTGTCTAAGGCGCCGATACCTCACAGCTTGGACTGGCATAGACTGTTTTTCTCCGCTAGTGGGGTAGGCGTCGGAGCACCTACTGGTAAGACTGGTAGAAAAAGTCCTCAGGTAAAGTCCACTCTACCGAGCTTGGAGGCATTTACAGAATCTTCATAATGCTCTAGCCATCCAAAGTACACTTAACTTTTTAAAGCCGCGGGAATAGTAAACGGAAAAATTATGAATTAAGGGTCGTTTCACACGTTATAGGAGGCATAGAAAGTTTTATGTGAAGATTAGGGTTTAATGTTGATTCTGGAAGGGTGTTGAATTGAACGCTAAAGTTGGGTTTGTAGTTTGTGGTGTACACTCTGAAGTGAGAGATGTCTT
>JAWCKO010000063.1:0-7510 GCA_038851915.1 Bathyarchaeia archaeon | reverse complement strand
GCTTGAGAATAAAGAGGTTCTTGAGGGTTGTGAGGTATGTCTTATGGATATAGATCCCACGCGTCTCCCACTGCTAAAAAGACTAGGTGAGGAATTCTCTAGGAGAGCGAATGTTAAAATGAAGTTTACTTGGACTACAGATCCTAAGGAGGCTCTTGAAGGGGCTACGTTTGTTATGCCTGGTTATAGAATAGGTGGCGCGAAACATATGATGTTTGACTTCGAAATACCGATGAAGTATGGGATATGTGGTGATGAGACCGCTGGCCCTGGGGGCACGTTTATGGCTCAATGTACTATTCCGGCTACTCTTGACTACTGTAGGATGGTAGAGGATTTATGTCCAGACGCTTGGGTTATAAGCTACGTTAATCCTACGAATTTCGTAGCAGATGCAGTTCGAAGAGTAACGAAGGTGAAGTTTATCGCTATTTGCGACTGCTTCGCCGGGTTTGCTATGAGAACTCTCCCAGTGTGGTTGAATATGCCTCCGTTTGAGAGGAGATACTGTGTTAATGAAGACATAAGACCTCGGGCGATAGGCGTTAATCATAATACTTGGCTTATAGACCTTCTAGTCAATGGTGAAGACGGCTATCCTCTACTCAGAAGTATGCTTAGAAAATATAAGGAGGCTAAAGAGAAGGGTGTTCTAACGTTTTTACGAGGACCGGACGACTTTACGATGCGTCTCTTCGAGACATACGGCTATGTAAACATCTGCGCATACCACTGTCACATGTACTGGGAGCACAATAAGGCTATGGAGATTAGGAAGAGAATACCTGAGGCTTCTCTATTGGGCTGGTCTAAGTCGGCTTGGGACTTCGTCAACGAAATGCTTGCCGGTGCCGACTACGACTCCAACCGACCAGAATATTGCTTCCACTTACATCACGCTAGACACGCCGTAGGAATAATGGTCAGCATTATCGCCAACGAGGGGCGCGAATGGGGAGGTATAAACTTTCCAAATAATGGCGCCATAGGAAATCTACCTAAAAACGCCATAGTGGAAGGTTCATGTATAGTCGATAGAAGAGGAATAACACCGATAGTTGTAGGCGATCTTCCAAAACCACTTTTAGGACTTACACTACACACTTTAAACTGGCAAGAACTTACAGTAGATGCAGCTCTCACGGGAGATAAAGACCTCCTATATCAAGCCCTTCTAGCATGCCCCTATGTCCACGATATGGAAGCCGCTAGAAAGATAATGGATGAACTTCTAATAGCACACGCAGAATTCATGCCACAGTTTAAGAAATAGCTGTAAACTAGCTGAAGAGTTTTCGGAAGCTACCATTAGAACGTCATATTCCCGCCATTTTAAACTATTTTTTACGTACATATTTATTTACAGGTTAAAGCTGCTGATTTAACCGTTAAATATAAATAATTTCTAAGGTAAATTAATCTACGGTGGAAATGTCGAGGGAAGTTGTTAAGGAGAAGTTTCCATGGTTGCTTGCAATATTAGTACCGCTTGTTTTAGGCTTCATAGGTCCCATATGGCAGTTGCTTATAGGTAGCTTCCCCTATTGGATTGCCAATGCGTTAGGAGAATCTGTATGCCACATAGGGTTAACCACAGCACCATTTCTGACGCTTCTTATAACAGCTCCCCTCTATAGGGTTAAGTCTCTAAGAGATAAGTTGGGTATTAAAACTCTAGCGTATCTATACATAAGTTCTTTAACGACGTCATACTTTATCCACTATCCGTGGGCATTATGTACCCACTACACGTATGCTCTCAGAATCACATTGCGTGAGCTTGCAGACATGGTCATACCGACCTTTATGGCTCCTCCATATGAGGTTGCTATTTTACTATCAGAGGGTGGTCCGATAGATTGGGGTGCTTGGGCAACGCCGATCACTTGGTACTGGCTTCTGAATGTAACCGTAAGCTTTTTCATGCTCTCGCTGGCTACCCTATTTAGAAGGCTCTGGATAGATATTGAGAAGGTTCCGTTTCCACACGCTTTACTCGCATATGGATTAGCTGAAAATAGTACCGCGGAAAAGGGTTGGAGTAGGTTCTTCCTAATAGGGGTAGTCTTAGGTCTGGCTTTCCAAATTCCAGTAACTCTCACGGGAATATTTCCATGGTTCCCAGACATCTACGGTGTCAACTATAGATCATGTCCTATGTTGACCCGATGGTTTGGAGGCGACGAACCCATGGGTACCATACCAGGTATGATGAGTATGACATACAGCCCTACGGCGGTAGCAGTAGCTTATATGGTTCCTCTACACGTACAGTTTAGCACGTGGTTCTTTGCCTTAATGTATATAGTATCTGTTCAAGTGTCTTACTACATGGGCTATTATACTGGAATAACGGGTATAGGTACATGCGGTAGGTATTGGTGTAGCCCATCTCCATCCACAGACCCGCCTCTTAAATTCATGGCTATAGCGGTAGGTGCCCTTATAGCCTTAGGCATTATGCATTTAATACTCAACAGACGATATATTGCTGAGACATTTAAAGCTGCATCTAGAGGCTCTGATGAATTTAAAGAAGAAGCTATGAGTTACAGAGCATGCTACATAATGCTGGCTATTGCTCTCGTAGCTTCCACGGCTTTCTGGATGGGGTCTACCATGTCGCTTTTAGATGCGTTGGTTATGGCTTTAACGGCTTTCTGCATATGGTATCCAATGAGTCGACTTTTCGGATTAGCTGGAGCATACTGGAGAAGCGTCGATAAAGGCTTTGTCTTCTTCAGACTTCTCTATCCAACGTGTCATGATCCGCCGACAACTCGTGAATTCCTAGTATTCAGGATGTCCACTTTCCTATCAGACACCCCATCGTATCCATGGGGTGGGGCAGCTGTGTCATCTTTCTCCTCCTACAAATTCGCTAGCCTTGCTGGTTTAAGCGCAAGAGATACGTTTAAAACCCTAGCCATAGCCTTTTTAGTAGCGCCTCTTGTATCGAATGTTGCACTCATATGGATTCTACATACAGTGGGCGGTAGACGCATAGGTATATGGTCAAGCTGGTATTTAGGAGGAACTTGGGCTTTAACAGGTGTATCCACGGGATGGATTACACTACCAGCGCGTGAGCCTTGGGTTGAATACAGCATAATAGGAGGTGTAATAGCGATAGTTCTCAGCTTACTTCACGCTAGATTCGTATGGTTTCCACTCGAACCCATAGGCTACATACTGGGTACTACATGCGCTTCAGCCTTGTTCGGACTATGGTCTGCGTTCCTAGTTGCGTGGGTGCTTAAAATGCTTACTCTTAGAATTGGGGGGGCTAAACTCTACGAGGGTTGTGGTGTTCCAATAGCCTCGGGAGCCGTAACAGGATGCATGATAGGAATGATACTGGGCGGAATAATATGGATAATAAGGTTCTTCATACCATTCTAAACAAGCCCCACCATTTTTTTCACATAAGATGTTTTCAAAGCGAGTTCGTGGGAAAAACCTTTAAGGCTCTTACATTAATTTTTCAAATCAACGTTGTCCACCCGAAGTTTTAACTCTGAAGATGATGGAGCTGTGAGGATTTGGAAAGAATATGTTGTCAAGCCCACCTACAGGATATTAAAGGAGGATAATCTTCCATATTTTATGAGTAAACACTACCCTTATACTAGGCTAGATTTCTTCGACTCAGAACCCACCCCAGCCAAATATAATGAAATCGTTATGGAGAATGAACACCTTAGAATATCCGTTAGACCGGAGATTGGCGCCCGCCTGTTCTCAGCATTCGATAAGATATCTAGGGATCAAATATTCCATTACGTTGACACAATTAAACCCTTCTTAATAGCTCAAAGGGGGGCGTGGATCGCAGGTGGATTAGAGTTTAACCTATGCCAACATCCAAGCCATACGGTGGACAATTTTTCACCAGTCGATTATACATACGTTATGCATGAAGATGGAAGTGCTTCGATATTGATAGGTAACCTCATACTGTATACTAACGTAAGATATTTGGTTGAGATGATTCTAAGACCTAAGACGGCTAGGATAGATGTTCGTGTGAAAATCTTCAACACAGACCTCGTTCCTCAGAGGTACTACTTCTGGTCTAACGCCGCTGTATCTGCGAGTGAAAAACTCCGTTTTTTCTACCCGGGCTCTCTCTCAAACATGGGTAAGTTCCCAGTGAACGAGGAAGGTATTGACTTAAGCTGGTATGTAAACTACGATAGACCGTTAAGCATATTCATTATAGATTCTGAAGAAGACTTTTTCGCAGCGTACGACTATAAGTCTTCCAGAGGACTGGTTCACTATGCGGATCACAACATCGTCCCGGGGAAGAAGATATTCAGCTGGGGGTTGTCTGAGGATGGTTTATTCTGGAAAGACCTCCTCTCAGATAGAGGCATACCTTACGTAGAGATTCAAAGTGGGCGTTTTCTAACGCAGGGGATAGTCGAGCTTATAGACCCGTTAAGTTTTGAATCTTGGGAAGAATACTGGTATCCAGTTCGAGATATGGATGGGATAACATACGCCAATGAAAAAGTAGCCATCTACGTGGGTGAGGAAAATAAAGCTGAGCGTAGGCTTCAGATCAATGTATGTTCAGCCATATCATGTAAAGCTAAACTCATACTATACGTAGACGGTGAAAAATTCTACGAAGAACTAGTAGAACTTCTTCCTGAGAAGACACTTAAGAGAGAGGTTGAGGCGCCGCTTGGGAATCTTCTGCTCAAAATAATCGACTTAAATGGAGAGGAAATAATTTCATGGGATTTTCGAAGTTACAAGACAAAGCCGCATGAAGCTCCTTCATGGATTGAGGAGGCTCCGAATTGGAACTGGGATGATACCACTGAGGAGCTTTGGCTGAAGGGGGTTGACTCTGTGAAGAGGGAGACGTTTATTAAGGCTGAAAGATACTTCATGGCTTCTTTGGAGAAGGATGAAGCCTTCTCTAAAAGCATGTGTGCTCTAGGTCTTCTACATTATAGGTCAGGTCTATACGATAAAGCTGCATCTTTCTTTCGGAGGACATTGATGAGAAATCCCCACGATGAAGAAGCACGCTACTACCTTGGTTTAACAATGCTTGTTTTAAACAATCTCGAGGAAGCTGAGAGAGAACTCTGGAAGGCTTCTTCGAGAACGGGCTATAGATCCTTAGCATTATATCTCCTAGGTATTATAAGGATGAGGTTAAAAGCATATGATGATGCTGAAGATGTGCTGCGAAGATCAATACAAGAGTACGGTTGCAATCTGAAAGCCTTATGTGCTCTCTCTATGAGCCTTAGAAAGCAGGGGAAGTTTGAGGAGGCATGGAAAGTTTTAGAGGAAGCGCATCGTATAATGCCTCTTGACTACTTGGTGCTTGCAGAGAGACATCTTCTATCTTCAGAGGAGGAGTTTAAGAGAGTGGTCTTCACAAGTTTCCGGAAGGTTTTAGAGGTTTCAAAGGATTACATGTTTGCAGGTTTATTTGACGATTCATTGGCGATATTGGAAGCCGCATTAAAGCATGGTATACGTAATCCACTAATCTATTATTACGCAGGGTATTCTTACAAGAAGATGGGTAAACTTAACGATGCAATGGAATACTACAAATATGGATGTAGGGAAAGTATCGATTGTGTTTTTCCGCATAGGTTGGAGGATTTAGAGGTTCTTAAAGACGTCGTTAGTAGTCTCCCATCAGATCCAACACCGCATTATTTATTCGGCAACGTCTTATTCTATCTGGGACGGTTTAAAGAGGGTCTTGAGGAATGGGAGAAGGCTTACATACTTGGGTTGAGAAGCGCTGTGCTTTGCCGCAATATTGCACATGCTCACGCTCTCTTAACATTTAACTACGATAGAGCTATTAACATGTACTTAGAGGCTATAAAACTTGAACCTGAAAATTATAAACTCTACGTAGAGCTTGATGAGGTTTACTCAAAGATCGACCACCATACTGAACGTGTTAAATTGCTGGAGAATACGCCTCAGAAAGCTAAACATAGCGCTCTTCTCGCTAGGCTTGCCTCAGCATACGTGGACGCCGGGGAATATGAGAGGGCTCTAAACATTCTTTGCAATACGTTTTTCGAGCCTATGGAAGGCTACTACGGGTTTTGGGAAATTTACGTTGACGCACTTATGGCTAAAGGATTTACACTTTTCAAGAACTGTATGTTTGAAGATGCCGCAAAATGCTTCATAGAAGCTATGAGCTATCCTAAAAACCTCGGCGTAGGTGCACCGCATCCAAAGTATAGGCAAGATTTAATGCAACTTTACTATGCTGGTTTAGCGTATGAAAAGCTCGGAGGGCTTTTTACCGCGCAAAGGATATGGTCTAATGCTCTCCAACGGGTTTCTGAGAACCGTGAGAATGGCATATTTAAAGCTTTGATTTTACGAAAGCTGGGAAAGATCGAAGAATCTAAGTTTATGCTTAGAAAAGTAGTTGAGGAAGCCAAGTTAGAATTGAATAGACTATCTAAGGAATTCGGAGATGAAAATGGTTGCTTAGCGTCTATACATGGAGCTGAAGCTTCGTTTGCAAATTTACACTATGTTTTGGGGCTTGGATACATCGCTCAAGGGATGGTAGATGCTGGGATTGAAGAGCTAAATAAATCGTTAAAATTGTCTAAGGTTGTTAGACACGCGCGATGGATTAAAGATGGTACAATTCCAACATCGTCACTTCTCTAAGCCTGTGGATTTCAACTGTTCGTTTAATCATCTTACAATCTTCTTATAGTGTTATCTTAACTGCGTTTAAACCGTAGGTTTATTGGCTTCCCCTCTGATAGAATCTTCTCCGGTATTCTGTTTTTCCACTTTTCAAGAAACTCTAAATCTTCTTTTAAATTTCTAAGTTCGTCTGGAAGCATTTCGGGGATTTCGTCACGTATCGGATAAAACCTATTGCATTTAGAACACCATATAAGGCCTTCTACAATTTCACCGTCTTCTTTTTCTTCAAATACGAAAAGCTCAAGAGGATGGTGTTTGTCGATGGGACATGCCAATATATCCATAAGTCTTCTCTTCAACGGGTTCACCTCAAGTAAACCTTTTCACCTTTATAACCAGATTTAAGTATTGCTTCACATATCTTAAGTGCTTCCACTCCATCATCAGCCGTTAGAAGTAAGTTCCCCCTGCCTAGAATAACATCGATAAAGTGTTTAAGCTCCCTCATTAAAGGCTCTTCCCATTTAACAGTCGGCTGAAGAACCTTCTCAGAGTCTTCTATTAAAACCTCCTGAGATATATAATCTAGTGAAGCAGTAGCCTCGCTTCCAGTGATTATCAGAGATCTAATCTTACGTGGCGTAAGCCAGTTAGCTTCTATAAACCCTGTAACTCCACTTTTAAAGTGGAGAATCGCTTCAACGTAGTCTTCAAACCTATGTCCGAGGCTGCCAACCTTAGCGTAAACACTTTCAACATCCCCTACGAGAAAACGCATAGCATCTAAATCGTGTATAGCAGAATCTTTAACAATACCTACATCTCCTATACGTTCAGGCCA
>JAWCKO010000062.1:6342-7565 GCA_038851915.1 Bathyarchaeia archaeon | reverse complement strand
TTAAACCGGCTATGGACATGTTTGGGATCAAGCTCGTCTTAATGACGTCTATGCAAGCCCTCTCAGGGGCCGGTAGATCCCCCGGTGTCATAGGGTTGGATATTTTAGACAATGTAATCCCCTACATACCTAGGGAAGAAGAGAAGGTTCAGAGGGAAGTTTTAAAAATACTGGGCAAGTATAATGGGGAGACCGTCCAACAAGCAGACTTCAAAGTTAGTTGTACGTGTACAAGGGTTAACGTTAAGGATGGGCATACTGAAAGCGTCTTCCTCTCGTTGAGAGAGAAGACTAGTGTTGAAGAATTTAAGAAGGTTTTGAGAGAGTTTAAAGGTTGTTCAAATGTGGGTTTACCTTCAGCCCCTACGAGGATGATAGTAGTCTACGATGATCCATACAGGCCTCAGCCTAGGCTTGATAGGAACTTGGAAGATGGAATGGCTACTGTCGTTGGAAGGATTAGAGAAGACCCCGCTTTAGAGAACGGTTTAAAGTATATTCTCCTATCTCATAATACTAAAATGGGGGCTGCAAAAGGGGCAGTTCTTCTAGCTGAACTCCTCTATAGGAAGGGGTTCATATCACGCTAAAGGAGGTGGTTTAATTGAACGGGAAAATTAGAAGATTGTCTAGAATATTCAGAAGCAATGGAAAGACCGTGATAATCCCTATGGATCACGGTGTAACCCTCGGACCTATTTCTGGTATTGAAAACATTTCAAAGATCGTTGAAAAGCTTAGAAGAGGCGGTGCCGACGCTGTGCTTGTCCACAAGGGGTGGGCTAGACTAATAGATACTAGAGGTATGTCGCTGATCCTCCACATATCGGCGAGTACGAAGCTTGGGCCTGACCCAGATTGGAAGGTGACTGTAGCTTCCGTAGAGGAGGCTGTGGCATTGGGTGCCGATGGGGTCTCTGTACACATAAATATTGGATGTGAAAGAGAGCCTGAAATGCTTAGTTTACTAGGTGCTGTTGCAGAGTCTTGTGAAGATTGGGGTATGCCTCTTTTAGTCATGGCATACCCTAGAGGACCTAAGATAACGAATCAACATGACCCTGAGCTTGTTTCCCATGTAGCTAGGATAGCTGCTGAGCTTGGAGCCGACGTCGTTAAGACAAACTATACAGGTAGTATTGAAAGCTTTAAGAGGGTTGTTGAATGCTGTCCCATTCCTGTCGTCATAGCTGGTGGACCTAAAGTAAGCTCAGACAGGGAAA
>JAWCKO010000062.1:3794-6273 GCA_038851915.1 Bathyarchaeia archaeon | reverse complement strand
TCACGATGGGATAAGTATTGAAGACGCTATGGAAATACTGCGTGGCGGTTAGAACTTGAGTAAAGAACTCTGGGTTAAACTTAAGGGAGAGCGGAGAGACCTAAGAGAGTTTATAGATAGGGTTAAAGAATTCGTCGATTTCTTCCTAATTTCAGATTGGAAGCTCGTATCTGAAGATAAACCGCCTGGCGTTAAAATAGTTTCGAAAACAGGTGGAGACTTGAAACTCGTAGATTCTGTATATGAGGCTTCTCAAGAGACGTGTTTAACCGTAGAAGTCTCGAGTAGGGAGGATGAGGAGAAGATACTTGAAGGGTCGAATAGAGGATGCCGTTACATTATCGTTAAATGTTTAAACTGGAAGATCATACCTTTAGAGAATATAGTGGCTAAACTGCATGGGAAGACGAAGATAATAGCTGAAGCTTCAAGTCTGGAAGAGGCTGATACTTTAACCAATATTCTGGAGATAGGTGTAGACGGTGTTTTAATTGAAGCCGCAAAACCCGAAGACGTTAGAAGGCTAAGGGAAGCTGTGAGTAGAAGCGTCAACCGTTTAGAATTGAAAAGCGTAAAAGTGGTATCTATTAAACCCGTTAAACTAGGGGCAAGAGTATGCTTAGACACTTGTGATCTCTTAAGTGAAGGAGAAGGTGTTCTCGTAGGATGTCAATCTTCAGGGCTTTTCCTAGTGGAGGCGGAAGTGCATGGAAATCCATACGTGGAGGCTAGACCGTTTAGAGTAAACGCTGGACCACCTGCTCTTTATATACTTGTCCCAGGGGGGAAGACCCGGTATTTATCTGAGCTTAAAGCTGGAGATACGCTTTTAGCCGTTAAAAGGGATGGGTCCTTCAGAGAAGTCGAGCTCTGTAGAGTTAAAATAGAGTGGAGGCCTATGAAGCTTGTTGAAGTCGAATACGCTAGTACAACGTATAAGACTGTAGTGCAGGATGCTGAAACCGTAAGATTTGTGGCCAGCGATGGGTCGAAGTCTGTAGCTGAGCTTAAAATTGGTGATGAAGTTCTCCTCCATATGCAGGAGGGGGGTAGACACTTCGGGACGCTTGTGAAGTCTGAAAAAATCATTGAGAGATGAGATGTCGAATTGATTGAAACCTATAGGATATGCGTACCTGTAAAAGCTGAAGACGTACATAGCGCTATTGAAATGGTCTTGGAAGCTGAAGAGCTTATGGTGGATTTCGTAGAGGTTAGAATAGACTATATGAGGTGGATTGGCAATCTATCGGATATCGTATGTTCAACTAAGAACCCGCTCATAGCTACGTTTAGGCCTAGGAGGCAGGGAGGACTATTCGAAGGTAGAGATGCGGAAAGAATTAAATTTCTGAAAAAAGCCGTTGACGCTGGCTTCAGATACGTAGATTTAGAGCTTGACACCGATGGACTTGGTGAGGCAGTTGAAGAGTTTAAAAAGACTGGTGTAAAACTCATAATTTCCCATCACGAGTTTAACCGTACTCCAACGATTTTAGAGCTTAAATGGCTTCTCTCGAAGGAATTAAGCTATGAACCCGATGTCTGCAAATTGATTACTTACGCTAATAGCCTAGAGGATAATTTGACGTGTCTGACGTTTCTATCAGGATTCAGTAGGGCTTTGAAGCTTGTCTGCTTCGCCATGGGTAGACTAGGGCTAATATCTAGAGTTTTAAGCCCGATATACGGCGGTTTTTTCACTTTTGCTTCTCTGAAGAAGAGTTTGGAAACAGCTCCGGGTCAACCTACCGTTGAAGAATTGAGGGGGGTTATTAAAGCTATAGAGGCGGTGGGCTTTGAGGATAAACGGTAGAACAGGGCTTCTATGCCTTATAGGAGACCCGATTGAGCATTCTCTAAGCCCTCTAATCCATAATACTGCTCTAAAAGAGCTGGGTTTAAACTACGTTTACATGGCTTTTAGGGTGTCTAAGGATACGCTCAACCATGTTGTTGAAGCCTTCAAGGTCATAAGCGTTAAAGGGCTTAACGTGACAATGCCTTTAAAGAAAGACGTAATACGTTTTTTAGACGAAGTAGATCCTAAGGCGTTGAAAATAGGTGCAGTTAATACTGTGTTGAATACATCTGGGAGGTTTATTGGGTTTAATACGGACGGTATGGGTGCTGTTAAAGCATTGGAGGAAAATGGTGTTAAGATCGATGGCGCTTACATAGTTCTACTTGGTGCCGGCGGTACGGGAAGAGCAATAGCGTATACCCTGATGGATAGAGAATGTAATATAGTTATACTCAACAGAACGTTTGAGAAGTCTAAGGTGTTGGCGGCGGAGGTTTCAAACGGCTCTGCTAGAGTGGAATGGGGATCTTTAACAGAAGATTCTCTGAATATGCACCTTTCAAAAGCAGATATCGTTATAAATTCTACATCTGTTGGGATGAAGCCTATGGATGGTGAAACACCGATTCCGAAAAGCCTACTTAGAAGGGGGTTTACGGTTTTCGACGTTGTCTA